>JAJYGZ010000291.1 GCA_021790495.1 Actinomycetes bacterium | reverse complement strand
CAACGTCTATTTTTACGCTACGGGCAAGCACCGTTTGACGGGGCGGTTGCATCCTTTGCGATTACCCCGGAAAGAGGGTTCCAGCGTGCGCCGGGTACAAATGGCCATGTTGAGAGTAGGCGAAAATTGGAATCCTGAGCCGGCGGCGTGGCCGCGTCTGGCGCAGATTATGGCGGCGGAAAATCGCACCACACTGATTCTCAAAAAACAGACCATCAAGGAGCTTAACGCGCAGGCCACTCCGTTGGCGCATTTGACCGGAACGGGGGCGTTTCATGTTCCCTGTCGGCAGGAAACCCAACTTCATCTGTTTTTGAGCCAGGGAGGAACGCTGTTTGCCAGATAATGAACGCGAACGAATGGCCCGGCTTGCGAAAGTTTCTCATCAACTCCACTTACTTATCTCCCCGAGCATCACCTCAAGCGCTCGTGCACGATGAGAGATTGCGTTCTTCTCTTGAGGGGACATCTGCGCGAAGGTGCGACCATCACTCCCATCGGGGACGAAAATCGGGTCATAGCCGAATCCCGCGTCCCCCATCGGAAGCTCCGTTATGCGACCCTTAACCACACCGACATAGAATTCCGGGGTCGAATGGCTCTCCACGCCGACCACGCACAAGACACAGCGAAACTCCGCGCGGCGATTTTCGCCAGCGACTAAAGCCATCTCGCTGAGCAACTTGGATCGATTCTCGCCATCGGTCGCGCCGGGCCCTGCGTATCGGGCAGATAAAACTCCGGGTTGGCCACCCAACGAGTCCACGAAGAGGCCTGAATCGTCGGCGACGATCGCTTCGCGATAGATTTCGAACGCACCGCGCGCCTTTATTAGGGCGTTTTCCTCTAACGACGTACCCACTTCTTCGGGCATCGGCGCATCGCTCGCCAATCCCTCAACATCAATTCCCCCAAGGTCGAGAATCCGCCGGAACTCTTGGAGTTTCCCGGGATTGTGGGTAGCGACAATTAGCTTCATCTTCCTCGGGCCTACTTGGTCCGCGGGAGCGGAGGGTCGGCAATGGTCACAGACTGCAAGTCCATCAAATACGAGATTCCGTGCTCCGCCAAGGAAAGCATCTCGTCGAGTTGGTCCCTGTCGAACGATCTGTCTTCAGCCGTACCTTGAATCTCAATAAACTTGCCCTCTGCGGTCATAACGACGTTCATATCGACTTCAGCCCTGACATCTTCGGAGTAGTCGAGGTCGAGCATCGCAACACCGTCGACGACCCCAACCGATACCGCGCCGCATTGGCCTATCAACGCGCGTTTGGCCGAGATCTTCCCCATCTCACCCAGGCGCGAAAAAGCGTCGGACAACGCGACGTAAGCTCCGACGATTGAGGCGGTTCGCGTACCGCCATCGGCTTGGAGAACATCGCAGTCGACCACGATCTGCAGTTCGGGCAGCGCGCTAAGGTCGACTACCGCTCGTAATGATCGGCCGATGAGGCGCTGAATCTCCAAAGTACGCCCCGACTGCTTACCCTTGGCGGCCTCGCGGGCGCTTCGATCTGGAGTCGAACCGGGCAACAGCGAGTATTCGGCGGTGACCCAGCCCTTGCCTGTACCCCGCAACCACGCAGGGGCGCGTTCTTCCATGGACGCGGTGCACAAAACCTTGGTGCGTCCCATGGTGATCAACGCTGACCCCAAAGCCATCTTGGTGAAATCGCGCTCGAGCAACGCCGGTCGGAGCTCATCGAGCCCCCTATCATCCATTCGCATAGTCAAGTTCCTCATCGACGACGCCGGATTCACTTCAAGTGTTCTCGGACTTACAAACTGAGCTTACTTACCCTAACTCGACCTGCACTAACTACCTGTCAAGAAGCACCGACGCACCTCGGTCAACGCCACCCGGCGCTCCAGGAATGGGTTTCAATTTCACAAAGATCAATTCCGAGCAGGTTCTGCCCCACTCGCCGAAACTCTGTAGGATCACCCGAAGTTATATAGGTGGTAGTCGGCACGCCAAGTCCTCGCGCCTCTAATCCACGCGCAATCAGCTCGGCTCTCACTTGAAAAGCAGTCTCTTCTGCCGACGAGACCAGTATCGTTTCTGCCCCGACGACACCCGAGATAGCCCGAGCTAAAAATGGATAATGGGTGCAACCGAGAAGCAATGACTGAACTTTTGCTTCGACGATTGGGCGCAACAGGCGTTCAGCGAGGACCGTGAGTTGATCCGATTCGGTTTCGCCCCGTTCGACGAACTCTACGAATCCTGGTGTC
Source organism: Actinomycetes bacterium (assembly GCA_021790495.1). Lineage (GTDB taxonomy): Bacteria > Actinomycetota > Acidimicrobiia > Acidimicrobiales > Acidimicrobiaceae > Acidithrix. The sequence goes on along the minus strand of JAJYGZ010000291.1, from coordinate 2,137 downwards.
GCAGCACATACTAGGCGCTTTTTCGGAGCCAGCTCGGCAAGTTTGGTCTGGTACGCCCCGGACGATATCGTTCCTACGGTACCAATGACTCCTATCCGCTCGCCGACAGAACTGAGCGCCAAAGCGCGCGCGCCGGGTTCTATCATGCCGATGACCGGGATCTCATAGCGTTCGCTCAACTCTGGAAGCGCAAAAGCTGAGGCGGTATTACAGGCAACCACCAGCACCTTTATCGCGTGGCGATCCACCAAGTAGTCGGCGATCTCGACCGAGAAACGTGTCACGTCCGCTTTGGGCTTGGGGCCGTATGGGTATCGCGCGGAATCCCCGAAATACACCAGCTTCTCCCGGGGCATCAAGTCGGCAATCGCCCTAAGAACGGTCAGCCCGCCAAACCCGCTGTCGAAAATCCCTACTTTTGCATTGTTCACGTCACTCAAATGCTACCTCGCGCCTCGCGAGGCCAAGAGCCTTGAAGGTCGCCCTACCACCAAGAAGGAACCCGAACTTGGCTCCAACCCATCTCCCCCAGACGTGAAAGACCCATCAGTCCGGCGGAGATGCCAACTTCGGCCATCAGCAGCTCCATTGCGGTATCTAAGCCGTGCGCGCCGCCCTCTAGCAGCGCTCTGGCGAAAAGGCGGCCCACCATCACGCCGTTTGCTCCAATGCCGAGCGCCCGACACACGTCCGAACCGCTCTCGATCGAACCGTCAACAACAATGCTTCCGGAGAATTCTTCCCGTTGTGCACGCATCGAGTGAAGTGACCTCGGCGTTGACAACGCGCCGTCTAGTTGCCTGCCGCCGTGGTTGGACACTACGATCCCAGCGAAGCCGCCTAAGGCAGCGAGTTCCAAATCCGCAGGGTCGAGTATTCCCTTGAGCACTACGGGGAGCGGCGCGGCCGAGTCTCTCAGAACCACAATGTCTTGCCAACCAATTGCGGGATCTTGGCCGAGGCGCCAATGCTTTGCGGAAGACACTCCTCCGCCAAAGGAAACCGGCCTCTCGTCCTCCGCCCCCATTTCCAACTCCTCGGCGACGTTCGCCTCCAAGAACTCATCGGGAATTCTTAGCCGATTGGCTCTATCCTTGCGCCTAACGCCGACGTAGGGGACATCGACAGTCACCACCAATGCATCGAATCCCGCAGCGACGGCACGTTCCAAAATCGATGAAGAAATCCGGCGATCACGCATCACGTAGAGCTGAAGCAGGAGCAAGGGCCGGGCAGCACCAGCGTATGATTGCGCGCTGAGCGTCTCGGCCCATGCCATAGCAACCTCCTCAAGAGGAACGGCCGAGCGGGTAGAGAGGCAGAAGGAAAGTCCGAACCGAGCGGCACTTTGCGCAAGGACCGTCTCGGCACGGGGATGGATCATGGACAGATACGCCATTGGCGCCACTACCACCGGCACCGGCACCCGCTTACCGAACAGCTCGACGCTCAAATCCACCTGGGACACATCCCGCAGGACTCTTGGGACCAGTGCAACCTCATCCCAGTCAACCCGGTTTTTTCTCAGTGTAACTTCGTTGCCAGCGCCTCCGAAGAAATAGTGTCGAACCGCATCTCCCTTAATTCCTTGTTCAACTTCGTCCAAATCAAGACCTCCGACCATTGGCTGCCCTAGCGCTACCGACGCTAGCAACTTTGCCGCATCGAAGTCCGGTGACTCTCAAAACAGTGCGCCGGGAATAATATCGCGCCACTTATCCTTGACGTTATTGAAAATGATTTTCTATAAGGACCAGATTTGACTACACTACACGCACAGTTAGATCATCAGGGACTCGAAGGCGAGATCCGATCACGCTTTCACGAGGTCGGTCAGCGCTTTACCCAGGAACGCGAAGCGCTCCTTGAGGTGCTGCTTAATACCCAGCGAGCACTTACCCCCCAAGAACTCTACGAAGCAGTAAAGCTCGGCCAGCCCGTTGGCCTCACTACTGCGTACAGAATTATCGAGACATTGACGCGGTTGGGATTTATGCAGGTAATCCTGATCGGGGGCGAGCTTCGTTATCGACTCTGCGCGCCCACCCATCACCATCATCTGGTCTGCACCCAGTGCCAAAACGTTGAAGAATTCGGAGGGTGCGATCTCGAGGGCCTCAGCGTCGGATCCTTCCGC
>JAJYGZ010000042.1 GCA_021790495.1 Actinomycetes bacterium | reverse complement strand
GTACGATCCTCGACTCGCGCTACGTCGCGCGGTTCGGAATGCGCCCAGTAGCTATTCGGCCGCTTTGCGTCCGAGAGCTTTTTGAAAGTCCCCTGCTCGACCAAGAGAGCCGCCAAGGAGTCGAACCCCCCTACCGAACCGTCGCAAAAATGCACCTCGGACGGTTTGCATAAAGCCGCCACTTCCTCGACCCAATCGATGAGCTTTTTATTGGAGGTGGGATAGTCCATGGGTAGTCCTCTCAGTTTGGGAGTTGCAGCGGGAGCCGAGGGTGAGACAAAAGTTATACGTCAGTTTACCAACTGTATATTTTTAGCTCAACTGAGTGTGATATCAAAAATCAGGTTAGCTTGGCTATCGGTGATAGTCCGTAATTCCTCCGCCGAGTTTGAAATCCTCTCACGCTTGGCCGCGCGAAGCCGCCGCGACGACCCAAATTTGACCCTTGGAATCGGCGACGACGCGGCGCTGCTCGAATTCGCCGAAGTGAGCCTTGCGGTCTCTGCCGACGCCTTGGTCGAGGGTGTCCACTTCGACATGGCGTATTTCACCATCAGCGATCTCGCCGCGAAGGCGATCGCTGTCAACGCCTCCGATCTGGCGGCAATGGGAGCGCGGCCGCGGTACTTCTTGGTTACCGTTGCCTCGCCAGGATCTATCGACACCGAGGCTCTTCTCGTCGCGCTCGAAAATGAATGCGCGCTGCACCATGGGACCTTGATTGGCGGCGACCTAAGTTCGGGTGCGACCCTGACGGTCTCGGTAACCGCAATCGGAAGCTTCGATGCTGGATCTCGCCCTCTGTTGCGAAGCGGGGCCAAGGTCGGCGATACGATCTTGGTAACCGGAGCTCTCGGGGCATCAGCGCTTGGATTGCGTCGGCTCGCGGCCGGGGGTCGAGCTAACGGCGACCAAGCTTGCTATCGACATCTCCGCCCGATGGCACAGGCCGAGGCGGGCATTGTGGCGGCGCGCAGTGGCGCGAGCGCCGCTATCGACATCTCCGACGGCTTTCTTGGCGATCTCGAACATATTCTCAGCGCATCTGGCGTCGGTGCGTCACTTTCGGAGATTCCAGTCTTCGACCAAGCAACCCTCGATGACGCATTGTATGGCGGCGAGGATTACCAGCTCATAATCGCAACTCCTGAGCCTGAGACCCTGATTTCGGTTTTCTCGAACCACGGACTGCAGGCTCCAATTCGAATCGGTTCCTGCCTTGAGGATCCGACCAAGCGTCTCCTTTTCGGGCAACCCTATTTGGCCCGCGGTTACCAGCACAATCTCTAGAGAACCTCGTACCTCTTAGTCGCCTTGGGCTTCATGGAAGACAAATAGCGCTATCACGGTTTTGGCATCGAGGTCAGCGGCAAATTGATCTTCGGAACCCGATAGATAGGGACAGTGGCGGCATAGGTTGTGACAACAAAGCCCGCGGCGCAATAGTGCGTCTCGGGTAAACACCAAAAAGCCCGAGATCGGATCTTGATAGGTCTGCGCACCACGCATCTCGGCTTCATCCATCGCATGCAAGGCCGTTAAGGCCAGCGGATGACCATAGTCAAAGCGCCGCGGATCCGGGAATCGAGCTGGCGCTAAATTGAATTGAACCCGAGAAGCATCGTTGGCTGGACCCTCTGGTGCGGGCAAATGACCGCTCATGGCCAAATGCCTGGATCACGCAATGTTGCGAGCGCGACTTCGCACCATATAGCGCCGCGGTTGACAATTCGTTCGAACGCGGTGCGGCAGCCGCGCCACGAGCAAACACGGCAGAAAAACACTGCAAAGACCGCGGAACCTCCACGATAGTTGTCTGTCGCCAAGGAGAGCGTCCGCATTGCCGAGCAGCCATTTTGAAAGCTCAAATGATCCCATGCCAAAACGAAGCCGCCCGAAATCCAGAGCGATCTTCCTTTGTCTTGGAATGACATCTGGCACTACCCCGCTTAATCTGCAAGTCGATCTTCCATGGGGAAATATAGCCGTGTACGGGATGCAAACGTGGCGAGGTGCTCGATTCCTGGGCCCGTACCACTCCATGGGTGCGGCGGCACTTCGGATCTAGCGGCGACCTGCAACTATCCAGAACGCTAGTTATTTAACTACCGCTCGGAGAACTTGCGTCGGGTTTTTCCTTTTGTCGGGGGTGCAATTACGTGAGTAGCCACTTCGCCCTAAGCTGAGGAAAGTATTTTTAGCCAACGGAAAGCCAACTTTGATCAACGCGTTTGTCCTCATCCAAACTGAAGTCGGTACGGTCGACCAAGTCGCCAAGGCGCTTTGCGAGACCCCCGGTATCGAGAGCGCCGACGAGGTGACTGGACCCTATGACATAATCTGCAAAGTGTATGCCGAGGATCTGATAGCACTTGGAGAAAAAGTGACCGGGGCGATCCAGCGCATCGAAGGGGTAACACGAACGCTCACCTGCCCGATGACGCGCCACATCGACATCAACGACATCGGCTGACAGCATCTTCTTGCTAAAATCCTGCGCCAACTTCTCGTTAGGTCGCCCGCCTGATACTCGCGCCACCACCTAAGCGCGCCGTGCGATTGCACTATTTGAAGGCTTGGGCGACCAAAAATGCTCTGATCCCAAGCCCGGCGATGAAAAGCCCCCCTAGCCCATAAAGCCAGTAGAGGCGATGCGCCATTCGGTCGCGATAGGCGAAGAGAAAACCCGAGGCGATTATCGCGACGAAGCCGTAGAACGGATGGAATGCGACCATCTTCTTATGCTCAGAGGCCACCAGGTAGATTCCAGATAGTACCTGAATGTAGATCGCCATCTGGACGAATATGGTGAACCACCAGAGTGCGCGAGTCCGCATCTGCTCGAAACGAATTGCCGATAACGTCCATATTCCCGCCATGGCGTTACCCGCTATAACAATCCAAGCCCAAGTCGCGTGAAAACCAGTTACCGAGGCATACACCATTGCGCCCACGATCCTCCGTGGCTAGTAGTAGTCGAACGTGGCACCGGTGGCACCCCGATCAAATTCGTTATCTCATCGGCACCAGACGCCGGGGCGGGCGCGCGAAATCCCTTTTCTCACTCCCGTCGCCCTAAGCACCCTATCATCTGGCGGAATTCCAATCCCCACCCGCGAAAATCCGCTGCCTGCTTCGAACAAAAGCGCCGTTCCTTTTTCAAAGTTGGCGAGCTGCGACGGAGACAGCAAAGGGCGAATCTGACCGGAGAGACTCGTTGGAATTCTGCCTAACATTGATCTGGGGCTGCCCTGAGATGGGAGCATCACCAACTTCTCTCCGGACATAAGCGACAGGTCCCCGAGTGTTCGGGGATCTCCTATTCCCGGGAAGATGACCGCGTTCTGAAACAGCGTCAGGAATCCTTGGCTGGCTACCGGCCAGCGCTGATGGGCTTGGCTCAAATCCTGCAGCACTCCGAGGACCAAGATACCTTGACTAGCGCCTTCGGACAAGATCGACCCGATATCATAGATCGGTGCGATATTCGCCATCTCATCAAGGAGAAGTTTCACCTTGGCTTCTTGGCGCACCTGGCCGGTTTCCACTTGACTTTGTGCGATCTTCGAAAAGGCGGCGTCGCGAATCGACCAGATCAATCCAACCACCAAGGGCGCCAACACATCCTGAACCGCGGCCGGTGCGACCACATAAATAGTGTCGCTGGACGAGACAAAGTTGGCAGCGTCAAAGTTGGGGTTCTGTGCCTGGAGGAGAACTTCAGGCATGCGATATCCCGAAAGGATCCCTGCCGCCGTTGAGAGCACCCCGGATCGCTCTCGGTCCGCCGAGCCCAACACCGAGGAGAGCGAGCGACTTGCTTCGATCTCGCCCTTGGCCACGAGTAGCGTCAGCATCGAATCAAGGTTCTTGGTTTCGATCATATCCATCACCTTGGCCATGGAAAGACCTCCGAGATGCGCCCCGAGCAATGCCGGCGCGATGGTCGCCTCGGCGCGCTCCTCCCAAAACGACAGCGAACCGGCATTGCGAAGAGCGGATGACCGTACCATTGCTCGGCTGAGAAGCAGCGACCGCGAGAAGGTCAGCGCGAGACTCACGGGAGAATATTGCAGCCGGGTCACCCCATCGGGTACCGCAATGGCGCCCATGGGATCAAAAAGCCAAACCCGCCCGATCTCGGCGCGCTGGCGATAGGTGCTCACCAGAAGATCGGCCTTGGTGCTGGTGACCACGACCGCACCTCGTGCTCGAAGTAGATTTGGCGCAACGATCCCCGTGGTTTTGCCGCACCGAGGCGGACCAAGCACCAACAGATGTGACTCGGGGGACAACACAGTCGGGCCTGCCGCTCCCCCACCGCAATAAAACACTTTGGACTCCTAACGCGCCGCATCAGGCGCACCGCGACCCGGAAAGTGAAA
>JAJYGZ010000004.1:3874-4396 GCA_021790495.1 Actinomycetes bacterium | reverse complement strand
ATTTGACGGATCTTAGGTCTGTAGAAAAATTTGATGGCGCCCTAGCGGCGCGGCTGCGCAACGAAACAGCTCGTCAAGATCGCTGAGCTCCAACGTCGCGAGCGTGTCGGACCGCGCTGGCGCCTTCAGGGTCGCCTACGGCTTCAAGGCCGGCGATCACGCCTTCAACGTCGGTCGGGTTTCGATTCTGACTCAGTTTCGCCTTCGCCTCGATCCGCGTTACGACGATCTCAACACCAACGATTGCCCCAAGCATCGCCTCCAAATAATCCGGCGGAGCGTCGTCAACTGACCAGGGTTGAGTCCGTTTTGACTCGTGCTTGTCAGTCAAAGCGCTTACGTTTGCGCGCAACCAATCAGGGTCGTCATGCAAAACCAGATCGCCATAGAGGTGAACAGTGAGATAGTTCCAAGTCGGAACCACCTTTTTGTGATCCGCCTTGGAGGGATAGTACGAAGGAGAGATATATGAATCGGTCCCGTGCACAATAACGAGCGCTTCGCCCGCTGACCCTGCGCGTA
>JAJYGZ010000004.1:0-3864 GCA_021790495.1 Actinomycetes bacterium | reverse complement strand
CCGGGCAAGGTGCCCTTGCAGCATGCCCTGACCCGAACCTTCCCGCCTGTAGAGCATCGGCATAAATGTAGCTGCGATGCCATCGGGCCCGAGGGTCACCAACTCGACGCCGCCCATGTTAGCCAAGAGGTCGAACACGTCAGAGTCGAGACATTGAAAGTGCGCCGGAAGGTACATCGCATTCTCCTTGGTCAAATCACATTGGCCGCCAAGCGATATCTCTCGACGACACAAAACACCAAAACTAACTGTCTGTAGCCATTATGGCCCGCTCGGCCGCGCAACAATCTTGGTGCGCGGCGTATTCGCGAAGCTGGGACTGATGCACAACGTTTCCGCGCAACTCAACGCAACGCAGTTGAGGCTCTTGCTGCTAACCGACGCTGCAGTCCACGAACGGCGATCGAAAGATCGCCGCCTAGGCATTGCAGGCTCCGCGAAAACCGCCGGGAGATGGCGATTATATCCCTGAGCGAAACCGGGTACCCCAAAGGAACATGAGCGCAAAGACCCTCCAGAAAACTGACTGGAGGGAGCTATCCAGAAGGCTGACGCGACTGGCAAGGCGGCGAGATATTCACGCAAAAATCGCGTGAGATTCGCTGGACTGGGATGGCCATCGCGCCACCGCTACAACTCGCTGAATAGAGGCGGCATCCAACTGGGTGTGGAACCAACGCCTGGTATCGCTGATTGCCGAACGAGCTAGTCTTTCTTGCCAACAGATTTATAAACAGGTAGAGTGCTGTGGATAGATTGCATTCTCCATACAGCCCCCGGGGGACTCCAGGTCGCCCTCTTTGTGAAGCACGCATGCTCACAAGATTTCGCTGGGATATCGTTGGCAACGAGTTGAGCGGATTGAACCCTCCCTCAGCCCATCGAGATATCTGGAGTCTCTGCCTCTTGAGTCCGGGTTTGCTGGGTAACCTACCTGGATACCCCACTCTCGGTGGACCCAAGCCGTATTCCCTTGCGACGTGTCATCGCCATTGGCCGACATTCGTTCGAAATTCCTGGGCCAGCTAAAGGGAAGCCATCGGTGCCTTTTCACATCATCTTGCTGCTGAGTTGCGCCGTGGCCATCTATTTCGCCTGCGAATGGTTCGTCAACGCCATCGAGTGGCTAGGAGTCCGCCTCAAGGTGGGACCACTTGCGGTAGGAACTATCTTGGCCGCGGCTGGAACGGCGTTCCCCGAGAGCATCGTCACTTTGGTGGCAATCCTCTTCGGAGGTAAGGCCCAAGGAGCAGACATCGGCGTCGGCGCGGCGTTGGGCGGACCTCTAGTCGTCGGCACGCTGGCTTACGGCCTGACCGGCCTCATGCTCCTCTTGCGCCAGCATCAAGGTCGCAAAGCGGCCACACTGGCCATTCACCAGGGAATTGACACAAACGATGCGGCCAACCCACTCGACGGCACAGATACCAAGCGTTTGGCAAGAGACCAGATGTGGTTCCTGTCGATATTTGTCTTCAAGATAGCTCTGGGACTCGTAGCCTTTGCCTACAAGCCGTGGCTTGGCTTGCTCTTCTTCGCGGCCTACGCCATTTACTTCGCACGAGAGATTCACGGCGAAAAAGAGCAAGCCTCGGCCGAAGATCTTGAGCCGCTCAAGATGCAGCCCAAGCGCGCAACTCCCTCCACATTCGCGGTCGTCGCTCAGACAATTTTGACGCTGGTGATTATTTTTGCATCGTCGCAGCTGTTCGTCCGGCAACTGGAGTGGGCTGGCCCGGCGCTCGGTTTGTCGCCGGTGGTAGTAGCCCTCCTGCTTTCCCCTGTCGCCACTGAGCTGCCTGAAATCATGAACGCGATGATTTGGGTACGCCAGCGCAAGACCGAGCTGGCTCTGGCGAACATATCCGGGGCAATGATGATCCAAGCGACTATTCCTTCGGGCATTGGGATTCTGCTCACACCTTGGACATTCGACAAGCCCTTGATCCTTGCCGGAGTCGCCACTATGGCCTCGGTGATGTATCTGCTTTGGCTAATGCGTACTGATCGGGTTACCCCTAGACGATTGACAGCGGCTGGCGCCTTTTATGGTCTGTTCGTAATCGGACTCGTTTTGACGGCCTAGCAAGCCGCCGGAAGTGGAAATTGTCCAAGGTGGCTCCACGGCGTATTGTTGCGGCGAGCAAGGAACAAACCTCTACCTATTCGCGAGCCGTAATCTGCGATTGCCTCAAAGTTCAGGTGCTCGCGAGCAAAAAAGAAAGGGAGTCGGCCTTGCCGATAAACGCCCCGACATGGCTGGCGGCGAATTTGCCGGGGATCGCCCTAACAACCACCTTGTCCCCGCACCCCTGATACGGCTTCAAGTCCCCAAAACCAATCAGCACCGGGCCGAGCGGCCAGTGCTGATTGGTCTGTCAAAGTATGCGGGAATAACATTATCGCCGCACTGCTTTCCGTGGTTACATGGGATTACTTTTGTCGGCGACCTGGAACGGACCTTATGGGACAGCTTTCAAACCTTTCTGGCCGTTTGGCCGAACTGCCACGTGATTCGTTGCCACCATGGACACTCGGAGCCGAATACGGACTGCGCAGCAGCCCCAACCTTTTTGAATCCCTGGACGAGGTGGGCCAAGGGTCATCTGGTTCCAATCTCGACACCAAGGAGAACAGGGCGGCACCATTTGGCCAACCTTACTCATCCGATTCGAAGATACTGACCAGACACGGTGACAACATGAGAAAGGCCGATTGCACCCTCGTCCGTTCAAGAACTATTGGACATATATGGTACACGCAGCGTGTATACTTGGTGTATGAGCAGGACACGAACGAACATTGAAATTGAGGACGGCTATCTCAAAATTATCATGGATCGTTACGGCATTAATACCAAGACCGAGGCGGTAGATTTAGCCCTGCGTAGTCTGGCTGGGCAGCCCATGACGCGTGAAGAGGCACTTGCGATGCGTGGCGCACGCGCGATCGACAAAATCCCAGTCGACACCGGTCCATCCTCGAGGTGATCTTGGCGGACACCTCGGCGTGGGTGGAGTACGACCGCGCCACGGGCAGCCGAGTCGACCAACGCCTCACGGAACTAATAAGCGGGGACGGGCCATTGGCCGTGACGGAACCCGTGATCATGGAGATCGTGGCTGGGGCCCGAACCGACGAACGTGAGTCCGATTTGCGCCGCATGCTGCTGCGGTTCCCTCTGCTGGGCTTCGACGCTGCCATCGACTTCGAAGCCGCCGCGAGGATTTACCGTCGATGTCGGCGCGCTGGCGTTACTCCTCGCGGCATGGTCGACTGCATGATCGCTTCAGTAGCACGCCGCCACGGCGCATCGCTGCTGACTTCCGATGCTGACCTGAGCCGCGTAGCGAAGATCGCCCAGATCGACTTAGATGATGCTTCAATTGCGCCCTGACAGCGCTTCGAAACCGACAACGCACGTGGGTGAAATTGTAATTCTGACAAGAAGTGAACCAAACCACCTCTGACATAAACAAATACGCCATTCAAAGTGTCAGCGGTATACCGACACTGAGAAACACCATCGAAGCGCTGAACGGCTATAGCAAAGATCCCGCGCATGAGTCGCTCGCAGCGCCGGGGAGGCATCAGGTGAGAGGTATGGCCGCCCAGTCCATCTTCGTGGCGATCCTTGCCATGGCGGCGAACCTGAGAAAGATCAGGGCCTATCGGGACAAGGTAGCCCAAGAGGCACTGCCACAACCCAAACGTGCCAAAAGACGACGGGTCAGCCTTTGCGATTGCGCCCCGACATACCCAAGCAGGGATTTAGCCGGGAGTCACCGTGACGACCATCTTGTCCCCGCACCCCTAAAACAGCTTCAAGTTCGAAAAAACCGATCAGCACCGGCGCTTGGCGCC
>JAJYGZ010000256.1 GCA_021790495.1 Actinomycetes bacterium | reverse complement strand
CATACAGCCAAATATAGACACCCGGAGCGACAGCGGCGGGCGAGAGGGTTCTATGCCCACGCAGACGGTGAGCCCGATTGCGGCGCCAGCACAACGGTTGGATATGGTCCAAAAGACTCGCCGAGCCATTGATAATCCTCTGGCCCCGTTGCCCATGAGCGAGTCAATCCGAGCTTGTTCTAAGCTCATCGGAAGTGATCTCCGTTCCTTGGGGGATGGCGCGCACCGCCGGATTCGGCGGGCTTGGGAGTGTGGGCTTTGGAGTTGAAGCCTCCCCAAGATGGTCGATAACTACCGCGCCGTAGATATTAACGATTTGAAAATTGTCGCCGGGAAATTATTTCGATCCCCTTACTATCGGACTACCTCCCTTCAATGCCGCTAGACTTCTCCGAACGGAATTAGCTATGCTGGCCGCCGTCAGCGAGCCAAGACGCGGGACAACCGAACTTCCTTGTTGGGGTCGGATCCCTAAGTACGAGGGCCACTTCCGGCAATTTTCAAAATGGGGTGAAGATCGATGATGGGTATCGAATCGCACAACTATGTAGCGGTTATTCGCGTAGTGGGTATCGGTGGCGGTGGCGGCAATGCGGTCAATCGTATGATCGACGCTGGATTGCGCGGGGTGGAATTCATCGTCATCAATACCGATGCGCAAGCCCTGGTGGGTTCCGATGCCGATATTCAACTCCAGATCGGCAAGGAGATCACCCGCGGACTGGGCGCGGGTAGCGATCCCGAAGTGGGTCGTCGCGCGGCTGAAGATCACCGCGAAGAGATCGAAGAGGCGCTCAGGGGCGCCGACATGGTATTCATAGCCACGGGCGAGGGCGGTGGAACAGGCACCGGAGGCGCGCCAGTTATAGCCCAGATCGCTCGGGGGCTTGGTGCGCTTGCCATTGGAGTGGTAACGCGCCCCTTCCTCTTTGAGGGTCGTCAGCGTTCGACCCAGGCCGAAGATGGTATTCGCGAACTGCGCGACGCAGTGGATACCTTGATCGTGATCCCCAATGATCGGATCATCTCCGCCTCGACGGAGAAGACCACGGTCGAAGACGCATTCAAGATGGCCGATGAAGTACTCTTACAGGGTGTTCAAGGGATAACCGACTTGATAACCCGGCCTGGGCTGATCAATACCGACTTTGCCGACGTACGCAAGATCATGGAAAATGCCGGTACGGCCATTATGGGCATTGGTTCAGCTACCGGGGAGGACCGCGCACTAACCGCGGTCAAAGCTGCAACCACATCGCACCTGCTCGAGTCCTCGATGGAAGGCGCGCGCGGGGTTCTCATGAATATCGCTGGCGGCCACGACCTCAAGATTCTCGAGGTGAACAAGGCGGCACAGGTGGTTCAGGAGCTTGCCCATCCAGATGCCAACATCATCTTTGGAAATGTCATCGACGATTCGCTTGGTGATGCGATTCGGGTAACGGTCATTGCCACCGGGTTTGGAGTTCCAGACGAGCGCCCTCGGATCACTGATCCCCGTTCCATCGGCGTTTCCATGGGATCCGACGCGCTGAGCAATGATGGCCGAAATGGCAACGGCCGTTATGATGCCGGTTCGGACTTCGACGGCGATGATGACGACGACTTCGACGTCCCGTCGTTCCTCAAGAACCTCTAACATCCGCCAAGTCCCGCTTTGGCTGGTCTGGGTGAGTGGCGGGCCTAGGTGAAGCTTCTCGCTAGCGCTCCGACGGGTTTCGACTTTTACTTCAGCGAACGAGTCGACGGAGATGCCCGCGATGCACCCCGGCTTCGCGCCGCGCTCTCTCTCGCGCGCAAAAGCGACGTCTTGGTGCCGATGTTACGCCTTTCCCAGGTTCATTCCCGCGAGATTATCACGGTCAAAGAGTCGCCCATGGGGGCCGCTCCCATAGGCGACTTTGTCAATATTGGCCAAGGCGACGCTATTGTGAGCAGTACTCCTGGCGTGGCGGCGGCCGTTCTTGTCGCCGATTGCGTACCGATTGGAATATATGACCGCGCTTTGGACCTGGTTGCGGTGGTACATGCGGGGTGGCGCGGCGTCGGGGCGCGCATCGTGACAAATGCGGTTGCGACGATGCGCGAGCTTGGAGCACAAGACCTTACGGCTTTCCTGGGACCCCACGCCAGGTCTTGCTGTTATGAATTCTCCCCCAATGACATCGAGGAACTTAGCATCTCGGTAGGTTGCAACTTGGCGGCGCGTACTCGGTCTGGCCAAGCGTCGCTCGATCTTGAACGCGCCATTGCGTTTCAACTTGAAAGACTTGGGATTGCGCTAGATCGCCCCGGCGCAGAATGTACCATATGTGGCCCCGGGTATTTTTCGTATCGCGGCGGCGACCTCAAAGAGCGTGGTGCGCTGGTGGTACTCCCGCCGACTTTGAGCTAAATCTGCCCACGAGCGCTAGGGTGTCGTTGCTGAGGTGCTCAGACAAAAACATCATGGGCGAATTAGCGAGTTAGGAATCGCGGTGGGGAAAAGCGAGACGATTGCCGCGAACTATGAGGAGATTTCGGCGCGCATCGCTGCCGCGGGCGGCGCCGGGCGCACTGCAATAGTTGCGGTTTCCAAGACCCAGGGCGTTGACGTTATTCGCGCGGCGCGCCAATGCGGAATAGTCGACTTCGGGGAGAACTATGCCAGGGAGTTAATCGACAAGGCCGTCGTCTTCGAGCAGCCCCAACTGCGCTGGCACATGATTGGGGCGCTACAATCGCGCACGATAGCCCCTCTTGGGCCTCACGTTGCGCTTTGGCACACGGTGTCGCGCGCCAAGGAGATCGAGCTGTTAGCGCGCGTCAGAAGCGGGACTCGAATCTTGATTCAGGTCGATTTCTCGGGCGTGGCTGGTCGCAACGGAGCGGCTTTGAACCAAGTCGCCAGCCTGGTTGAATATGGGCGGGAATACGGCTTAGACGTCGCTGGATTGATGGTGGTGACCCCTTTGGTCGGGCTTTCTGAGCGAGCCAAGATCTTTGGGAAAACCTATCGCCTCGGTACCTCCCTGGGGCTGAAGGAGTTTTCCATGGGAATGAGCGACGACTATGAACCGGCGGTTCAAGAAGGGTCTACCATTGTTAGGATAGGGCGGGCGATTTTTGGCGAGCGCCAGAGCTAGCGCACCCGTTTTGTTTTTGCACGAGAATACGATGAAATTGGAGATTACATGGCTCCCGTGATGAGGCGGATGCTTGAGTGGCTCGGATTGACCGACTCGGTCGATGAATTTGAACCGGAATACCAGGAGCGCCCCCCGCAATATTACGAACCCGAGCCGAGCGCGCCATCGGCTCCCGGGCGCAATGCTAACGTGCAGATCTACCCCGAGCCCCCAGAGCGCCGCCCGTCTCCCGCGCCACGCTTCACCGCTCCGGAGTTGCGCTATGGCGACCCCCGGATTTCCGAAAAGCGTCCTACCGAGAGCGATGGACGCGACACCCGCCATGTCATGGTCGGAGAGGCTGGCGAGCGCCCAGCGGCAAATGAACCGCTTCGCGGATTCAACGCTTCGGCCTCAGTTCGCCCGATACCGCCACCGGCAAAGCCGAGTGTTCACATCCTCTACCCGAAGCGCTTTCGTGACGCCACCGAAGTCGCGGATCTGATGCGCGATGGACTTCCGGTGATCTTGAATCTGCAAAATGCCGAGCGTGACCTGCCCAGACGCATGATCGATTTCTGCTCCGGCGTAACCTATGCCCTTGAGGGTAAGATGGAGCGCGTCGCAGAAAGTGTATTTCTCCTCACTCCAAGCAATGTTGTAGTCTCCCAAGAGGAGAGAGCCAACCTCTCGGAGCGCGGAGTCTTTTAGGAGTTGGTGTGGGCGTAATCCAGGGTGTTCTCTATCGCGCATTGCAGCTCTATGTGATCGTAATTATCGCCCAGATCATCCTCAGCTTCTTCCCGCTTATGCCCGGTAGCCCGATGCATCGGGTGAACATGGTTCTGCGCAGACTCACCGACCCCGTCTTCACTCCCTTGCGACGGATAATTCCGCCGATCGCATTCGGAGGTGCCGCGCTCGATCTCTCCCCGCTGGTGGTGCTGCTGGTAATCCAGCTGTTTTTGCTTCCTTTGCTGCGGCCGGTCTAAAAGCCCAACTGGTAGCGCGAGTCGCGCGATACGATACGAAATCAGCACCAGACGGCCATTGCTTGGGAATTTGGCTGCAAAGACCAGCGACCGTGCCCATGTGCTTGCTACCATCTAAGACATGGATTTTGGTGCCAGAACAATCAGAGAAGCCCAGTTTCGCGAAAAGATGCGGGGTTACAACCCCGAAGACGTTGACACATTCCTTGAGCAAGTGGCCAGAGGCGTAGAAGTTCTCGAGGAGCGCAATCGCGAACTAGACGAGAGAGCCCGTGAACTCGAGGCCGAGTTGCGCGAGATC
>JAJYGZ010000180.1 GCA_021790495.1 Actinomycetes bacterium | reverse complement strand
TGGGTCGCCGCAATGGCTTCGGGCGCGCCGAGCACATCGGCAAGGGCAACCACCACGCGCTTGGTGTTGGGAACCTCCACGCCGATGGCGCTTCGCCCGGGGATCGGGGCGAGAATTCGCACATCCGCAGCCGCCATAGCATAGGCGATGTCCTTGTGGAGCGAGGTGACCCGAGCCACCTTCACCCCGGATCCCAGCTCCAGCTCGTAGCGGGTAACCGTCGGTCCCACCGTCATGCCAACCAGAGAGGTTTCGACCTTGTGGGTGGCGAGTGCCTCGGCGAGCACCTTGCCGCGCTTCCAAAGCTCGTCCTTGTCAAGAGCGCGCGAAACCGAACGCTTCAAAAGCGAGGGAGACGGCAGCTTCCAGTTGACCGGGGCATTGGCAATTGCGGCCACCACCCCCGGCACCTTCTCGCTTCCCTCCCCCGATCCCCCACCGACGCCGGTTTCGTTGCCGATAGCGCGATGGGAGTCGCGGCTCGTGCCCATCGCATCGAGCCCGTGCGCAATAGCTGGCTCCCGGGACCCAGCTTCGTCATAGCCGAGATCCAAGCCGTCAGGGTCCGCATCCGCGTCATAGTCATAGGGAATATGGGGCGCTCCGAAGCGGCGCGACAAAAACGATCCCGACTCATCGGCCTCGTCGGAGTAGTAACTCTCGTCACTCGTAGCGCTGGCCTGGTCGTCTTGGGGGACGGTGCGCTCGGTGACCGGTCGGCGCAAGCGGCGCACCAGGGCGATCGGCGAGTGTCCAAAGGCGTCGAGCGCAAAGCCGACAAAGACGAGCGCCAGCACCAAGATGGCGCCGGAGTTCCCCAATCCCAGAGACGCGGCGTTAAAGCTGTAGTGGCCAACAGCTCCTCCGAGGCGTCCCATCGCGGCATTGGCGGGGACGCCAGAAATTGCGGTCAGATAGCCCGCGCCTAGCGCGGCGAGCGACCATAGCGCGACCAGCCCGCTCAACATGAAACGCCGCGGAAGCAGGTGGCGGGCCTCCAGGAGCATGGTGGCGCCGATGGCGGCCAGATAGAGGTAGTCGACGATTCTCACCGGGCCGAGGAGATAGGAAAGTCCGTGATCCACCGAACGCCCGAAAGCGCCCAGGACCGAGGCCTCGGATAGGCCAAGCGCCAGTACCGCCGCCAAGAGCCCGAGCCCGATCAGATCGCCTTGGTGCTTGCGCCCTTGCTCCTCGGGAGCGGCGACGACCACCGGCGTCGCGCGCTTTGTTCTGGTAGACGACGAGGGCGTCCGGCGTTTTGGCCCGGCGGACTTGGCACCTCTGGCGGCGCCTTTGGCCGCCGGCGCCCGCGAAGAGGTGGAAGCCTTGGCTCGCCCCGAGCCTTGGGTCCCCTTGGCGTTTCGCGTTGAGCTACTCACAGAACCGCCCCTGTTGGCCAGATTCATACCTTCCACGGTATCAGATGCACCCCGATGAGAGGCACAGCTAATTACATCACTGTAACCCCAAGCTAACCGAAAATCCGCCTTTTGCCCGCACCCGCGCTCCTCCAGAAGGCCACGCGCCAGCGCCCATACCGCAGTGCAGGGGTGCCCGGTCGCGATTCAAGCGCGGATCGGCGCTGAATTTGGCTAGATCTCGGTCACCACCGGGATCACCATCGGCCGCATCTTGGTGCGCTTTTCGATCATCTTGGCGGTGGTGGTACGGATGTGGCGCGAGATGGTGCTGTAGTCGGTGGCCTTTTCGCTCATTGCCACCTTGATCGAGCGGGTGATCGCCTCGGTGAGATCGGCGAGGAGCTCTTCGATGATCTCTGGCTTGTCGTTTTCGCTATGCGCCCAGCCGCGAGTGATGATCTCAGGGCCGGTTATAACAGTACCCGTTGATACCTCGAGCGCGACCACCACGATGACTACGCCATCGGTGGCAAGGGTCTTTCGATCACGCAATACTCCCTTGGAGAGGTCCCCCACCGCTCCGTCCACGTAGAGGTAGTTGGAGTTCACCTTGCCGGACTTTCTGAACAGGTCATGGCCGACGCTGATGACATCTCCGTCAAGGGCCAAAATCACCTGCGATGCGTCGAGTCCCATGTCGATGGCCAACTTGGCATGGCTGGAGAGGTGGCGGTACTCGCCATGGACCGGAATGAAGCTCTCGGGCTGGGTGAGAGCCTGGAGCAGACGAAGCTCGTCGCGCTTGGCATGGCCGGAGGTGTGCACCTTGGCGATGCCGGCGTGAATCACTTCGGCGCCGCGACGATGCAGTCCGTCGATTACCTTGCCGACCGCGCTCTCGTTGCCGGGAATCGCATCCGCGGAGATGATAACCAGGTCACCTTCGGTGATCTTGATAAAGCGGTTCTCATTGGCGGCCATCAGCGAGAGCGCCGATAGGGGCTCTCCCTGGCTGCCGGTGGAGATCACGCAGATCTTGTTGTCGGGGTACTTGGAAACCCTCTCGATGTCCACCAAGTTGGACTCCCCGATCTCAAGGAGGCCCAAATTGCGAGCCAGGGCAATGTTCTTGCCCATCGAGCGCCCGAGCGGGAAGATCAGCCTCCCGGCGTCTATCGCCGCATCGGCGATCTGCTGGATGCGGTGGATGTGAGAGGCGAAACAAGTCACCACGACTCGCTGTTCGCGGTGCTTGGCAAGGATCTGTTCGAGGACTTCGCCAACGTCAGACTCGGATTCCGAATGGCCCGACTCCTCCGCGTTGGTAGAGTCCCCCAGCAAGAGGCGGACTCCCTCGGTCTTTCCGATCTGGGCAAGCCGGCCGATATCGGTGAGGCGCCCATCGACGGGGGTGAGGTCGATCTTGAAGTCGCCCGAGTGCAAGATGGTGCCGATGCGGGTGCGAATCGCCAGAGCGTGGGCATCGGGTACCGAGTGCGTTACCGGGATGAACTCGACTTCAAACGAGCCGATCTTGATATTCTGGCCGTCGGTTACCGAAAACATCGTCGCCCGGGACGATAGCCCGGCCTCGTCGATGCGATTCTTGGCGAGGCTCAACGCCAGCGCCGAGCCGTAGATGGAAAGCGGCATCTCGCGAAGGAGATACTGCAGCGCTCCGACATGATCTTCGTGTCCATGGGTAATAGCCACGCCGACCACTTTGTCGGCATTTGACACCAGATAGTCGAAGTCGGGAAGGATTAGATCGATGCCCGGGGTGTCGGTAGTAGGAAACATCAGACCGCAGTCGATGATGAGAATTTCATTGTCAATCTCGAGCGCGGCGCAATTGCGCCCGATCTCGCCGA
Organism: Actinomycetes bacterium; assembly: GCA_021790495.1. GTDB lineage: Bacteria > Actinomycetota > Acidimicrobiia > Acidimicrobiales > Acidimicrobiaceae > Acidithrix. Next base: position 1,175 of record JAJYGZ010000180.1, on the reverse strand, counting down.
GACCTCCCAAGAAGACCACTTTTAGCGGATCACGGGAAGGGTTATTAGGTTTGCTCAAAAATCAGCCTTTATCATAAGGTCCTCGCCCGCACCCTTGAGTTCAGCCAGCACCCGCGCCGCTTCTAACTCGAGGCCCTCACGGGGCGCTCCGAGCGGAAGGCGGCACTGGCCCACGGCGAAGCCAAGCTGTCGCATCATCACTTTGGTGGGAATGGGATTGGGCGCGGATTCGGAGGTTTCGTAGTTATAAGAGCCAAAAAGCGCCGCGTTGATGGCGGTGGCCCGCGATACTTCGCCCTGGGCGAAGCTGTCCATCATCGCGGCGAAGAATCGGCTCGCCCAGTGGGTGGCGACGCCAATTACCCCGCTGGCTCCAATTGAAAGAAGCGGCAGGGTCAAAGCGTCGTCACCGGAATAGATGTCGAATTTGGATCCCAGCTGCGCGCAGATCTCAGCGGTAGCAGCTGGATTGCCAGCGGCGTCCTTTAGCGCCAGAACATTGGGTGCTCGCGCTACCAGCTGGTACAAGGTCTCAGGCGCAACCTTGCGCCCGGTCCGCACCGGAATGTCATAGACGATGACCGGCAGCGTTGTGGCCGAGGCGACCGCTTCGAAATGTCCAAGTATTCCCGATTGCGGCGGACGGTTGTAGTAAGGCGCCACGGCGAGAATTCCCGCCACCCCAACCTGCGTTGCAGCCTTGGTCATGTGCACCGAGTGCGGAGTGTCATTGCTGCCTGCACCGGCGAGCACCGGGATGGTGACGTTATGGCTGACCGCCTCCCAAAGGGCGATCTTTTCCGAGTCGGTAAGGGTCGAGGCCTCTCCGGTGGTTCCTGTCACCACCAGCGCGGTGTTGCCCGAAGCTTGCAAAAACTTGGCAACTTCGACGGTGGCGCCGAGATCTAGCTCACCGTCGGCATCAAAACCGGTCACCATCGCGGTGATCAGCGAGCCGAATTCCCTCGCGACTATGCCCATTGTGCCTCCATCGGTTGCCTACTGATAACTTTAGCCCCGCAGCGCGGACTCGATGATCCGATCAAGACCGACGCTAAGTCCCTCCAGGCCCGCGACCGACTTTATCGCCAGCAGCACTCCGGGCATGAACGAGGTGCGGTCATAGGAGTCGTGCCTGATAGTAAGAGTTTGGCCGGTGGTACCAAAAATTACCT
>JAJYGZ010000107.1 GCA_021790495.1 Actinomycetes bacterium | reverse complement strand
AGGTACACCCCAGGCCCAAGACGGGCTCTGCCTCCAAGGTGTCACCAAGGTCTACAAGTCTCGCAAAGGGGAGGTGACGGCGCTAAGTGGCGTCGACATCTCCTCGGCACGCGGCAGCTTTGCGGCTCTCCTCGGTCCATCGGGATGCGGAAAATCCACCGTGCTCAGGATGATGGCCGACCTCGACACGCCGTCAGCCGGGAACATCTTGGTGCATGGCGAACATCCCCGCGAAGCTCGCCTCGCACATCATCTCGGCGTCGCGTTCCAAGAGGCCGCGCTACTCCCCTGGAAGACCGTCGAAGCCAACATCGCGCTCCCGCTCGAAATAGCAGGTCGGCGCGTCGAACCGGGTGCTGTCGCTGACCTGATATCGCTGGTCGGTCTGAAGGATTTCGCCAAGTCGCTTCCTTCCGAACTCTCCGGAGGAATGCGCCAGCGCGTGGCAATCGCGCGCGCCCTCTCCATCGAACCCCATGTGCTCCTGCTCGACGAACCTTTTGGAGCGCTGGATGAGATAACGCGGCGGCGCATGAACATCGAACTGCAGAGGATCTGGACGGAGCGCTCCGCCACCACGTTACTCGTGACGCACTCGATTTCAGAAGCGGTATTTCTCGCGGACGACATCTTCGTGCTCAGCCCGCGACCGGGCTGCGTTGTAACTCATCTGAAAGTTCCATTCGGCCGCCCGCGGCGCGCTGAGCTACTCCGTGCCCCCGAGTTCCACGAGATCTGCGACTACCTGAGCGGAGTCCTCTTCGAAAGCGAAGACTCCAAGGAGCAGCTTTGAAAACGCCCAACTCCGGATCCCTGGTGTCGCGGACGGTCCGAATCGGAGATTTGCGATCTCATCGCGTCCTGGGCTTTCAACTTCTCTTTGCGGCAGCGGTCGTCACACTTTGGGAGATCTTGGCAGTTACGATATTTGCGCATCGATTTGTGCTGCCCACGCCGACCAGTATCGTTGCCACCGGCTGGCGAGATCATTTCTACGGAAGCGACCTGGTCGCCACGCTCTCCGAGGCCAGTCTGGGATGGCTAATCGGCAACTCGCTGGCGCTCGCGCTGGCTACCCTGACCTTGGTCAGCCGTAGGGCCGAAGGAATTCTGGTCTCGTTTGGCGTGATGACATACGCCGTTCCGACCGTGGCCATCGGACCGATTCTCTTCATTGTCCAAACCCCTTTCGCGGCCAAGATAACTATGTCGGCGCTCTCGGTCTTCTTTGTAACTCTTGTCGCGGCGGTAGCTGGGCTTCAAGCCGCTTCGAAAACGAGCTTGGAAATGGTCGCTGCGTTCGGAGGCGGGAAGTGGTCGATCCTGCGCAGGGTGCGAATTCGCGCAAGCGTTCCAAGCATCGCGGCGGGCTTATGCATCTCTGCCCCGGCGGCGATTCTCGGGGCGATGATCGGAGACTACTTCGGCGGACAGAGCGGCCTCGGGGTCGTCATGCTCCAGGCCCAGCAGCAGCTCTCGGTGAGCCGCACCTGGGCCATCGCCGGCGTGACCACCGTCGTCTCGGGAACCGCCTACGGGATCACCCTTTGGCTAACTCGGCGTTTCGGATCAGGAAACGCAGTGTCCACCGACATCTCGGGATCGCCTCAAGGCTCGGCCAAGCGCAGCACGAAAGAGCACCTCGCCGCGACGGCACGGGTAATCGGCGGAATCGCCCTCGCGCTTGGGATATGGACCGCACTGGTTCACTCCAGCGGACTGGGCGGCTACTTTCTCAAGACTCCGCTCGCGGTATGGGACTATCTTTTTAGCACCCCGCAGTCCGAGCAAAATCGCCAGATGATCCTTTCAGCGCTGTCCGCCACCCTTGCACACGCGGGCGCCGGCTGGATCCTCGGGACCGTTCTAGCGATCATCGGCGCGGTAATCCTGATGCTTTCTCCCGCAGCGACGAGAGTAGTGATGCCTCTGGTTCTGGTGGTTCGATCCGTGCCGCTCGTCGCGATGACACCGCTGCTCGCCCTTATGTTCGGCCGGGGCCTAGCAGGGATCACAGTCATCGCCGCGCTGGTAACCGTCGTTCCTTCGCTGGTCACCTTATCGGACGGACTGCAAAGTGCGCCGCCGCCGGCGCTCGATCTGATTCGTTCCATCGGGGGCGGCCAGCTCAAAGCGCTGACTCGCGTCCGGGCGATGTACGGCGCTCCAGCGATATTCACTGCGGCGAAGATCTCGATGCCTGGCGCAATATTGGGGGCGGTACTGGCCGAGTGGCTTGTCAGTGGGAGCGGAGTGGGCCACGCGATGTCTCTAGACGTCGTCGGCAGCAACTTCTCTAATCTTTGGGCTTCGATCGCCCTGGTGGTGGCGGTCTCCCTTGTCCTCTACTTCGCGGTAAACGCCGCCGAGCGCGCAATCCGCTCCAGGTTGGCGATTTCATGAGCCTATTTGAGGCGGCGATCTTCGTGGTCGTCGGAATAGCCGCTGGCGCGTTGTCGACTTCGTTCGGGATTGGGGGGGGCGCCCTCTCGACTCCGGCGATCCGCGCCCTTGGAATCTCGGCGATCATGTCGATCGGAACCACTCTGCCATCGGTTCTGCCGGGCGTCATCACCGGAATGTTCCACTATCGAGGACAAAGGCTAATCCGTTATGACGTGGTGGCCGCGGTGGCAATTCCTGGCGTGATCGCATCGGTGGGCGGAAGCCTGGTGTCGCACAGCTTGCCCGGAAACGGGCACCTAATCATGATCATAACGGCCGTAATACTGATGCTGAATGCGATACGCATCGCCAAGACTCCGCGCAATCCCGTGGTGGACGCTACTGCCGACGTCGACAATCTGCTAGTTCCCGAGGCGGCATTTATGGCTGGCCCCAACCGAGCTGGTGCCGCCGCGGCGCCGATCCGAAGGGGAGCAACCGCTACTGCGACGGCTCCAAATTTCCGCCTGATACGACTCGCTCTGATCGGCATTGTTGCCGGTTTGATTTCGGGGATGCTCGGGCTGGGCGGCGGGATCGTGCTGGTGCCGATGTTCGTGCAGCGCCTTGGACTCTCGCTTCGCGAATCGACCGCGACATCGCTGGTTTGCGTCGGCGTGCTCGCGGTGCCAAGCATTATCACCCATACATTCATCGGGGATATCGATTGGACCGTGTCCGCGCTGCTAACCCTGGGAACGATCCCGGGAGCGTACCTAGGCGCCAAGTTGGCGCTAAGGGTAAGCGAACAATGGCTGCGCCGCAGCGCAGCGCTGGTTCTTTCGACAGTCGCAATGGTTTACGGTGCCGCGGAAATGATCGCGCTTCTTCGATGACGCCGCGCATGCCCGATACATACTCCGACTGGGACGCCACAGCCCTAACGGCGGCGTTCAGATCCAAGGTCCTAAGCGTTGGCGAGGCGCTCGAAGAGCACCTGGCGCGCCTCGATGAGTTCTCGGATCTAAACGCGATTGTCGCTAGACAAGATCCGAAGGTACTTATTAAAGAGGCCGCACTCGCCCAGGCAAGCTACCGCCACGGCTCCGCGTCGGTATTGGAGGGCGTGCCGATGACGGTCAAGGACATCATCGCCGTCGCGGGACTTCCTCTGAGCGCGGGGAGCAAGCTGCTCAAGTCGCATCGCGCCAGCTGCGACGCCGCCGTGGTGAGCCAGATGCGCCAAGGCGGCGCCCTGGTAATGGGCAAATCCAACTGCCCCGAGTTCGGATTTGGAATCGGGTGCTCGAACGACCTCTTTGGCACGACCTCTAACCCGCTCGACAAAAACCTCTCCCCCGGAGGGTCAAGCGGCGGCGAAGCCGCCAACGTGGCGGCGGGAATCAGTCTGGTTGGTATCGGCACCGACTACGGAGGTTCGCTTCGGTGGCCCGCGCAGTGCACCGGGATCCTGGCAATTCGGCCGACTCCGGGCCGCCTTTCCGGCAATGGACAGCTAATCGGCGAGGGCGCTGACGGACTGGACGGCAACGCCACCTTTCCCGGCAACTCGCTTCAAGGAGAGACCCAGGTTCCAGGATTTCTCGCCAGGTCGGTATCCGACCTGGAAAAAGCCCTTTTTGAAGCCCAGCGTCTGGTGCGCAAACCCGCCATGATCGGCTACAAGCCCGGCACCTCCTCGGAGATCGAACTCGAAGCGGTTTCAATCGGTTGGAGCGAGGGGGAAAACATCGGCATCGTCGGAGAGGACGTCGCGACGATGATGGGCGAACTCGCCAACAGTCTCGCCAGCGATCGCCTGGGATTGGTCCACGCTCCGGACGCATTTGCCGGCGCACGCGAAGCCTTCGACGACCTACGAAGCTATGAGGACTTGAGCGACCTGCGAGAACTCGCCCGCTCCCGAGAACACGAGCTCACGCCCGCAATGCGTAATATCGTTCAAAACCCCCCGCGATCCAGGGAGCCCTTCGCCCAGGCCAAGTCCCTGGCGCGCCGCAAGCGCGC
>JAJYGZ010000196.1 GCA_021790495.1 Actinomycetes bacterium | reverse complement strand
AAGGTACTCGGGGGTTCTTCCCACCATGAGGCCAGCAATGAAGACCGAGACGATAGCAAATATCAGCATGCCGTAGAGCCCTGATCCAACGCCTCCAGGATCCACTTCGCCCAGCATCATGTTGAAAAGCGCAACTCCACCGGCGGCCGGGGCAAGCGAATCGTGGCTGCACGCCGTCGCCCCGGTGGAAGTTCCGGTGGTGCTGGCGGCAAAGAGCGCACATGCGGCGGGATCGATTCTTAGGTCAGTTCCCTCGAGGTTACCGCCGCCAGCCTTGGTGGCCACCGCGACGCCAGCATTGTGATTTAGTGGCGCGACGTTGGTCTCAAAGTACATCGTCGCCGAGGCGGAGGCCGCCCAGAGAATGAACATCGCAAAGAAGATCGCGAGACCCTGGCGGCGCGACTTGATCATTCTTCCGAATGTGAATGGCAGAGAAAAAGGGATCAAGAGCAAAGCGAAGATCTCTACGAAGTTGCTGAGCGAGGTGGGATTCTCAAAAGGGTGTGCGGAGTTCGCGCCAAAATAGCCACCTCCATTGGTGCCCAGCAGTTTTATAGCTTCTTGAGTGGACACCGGTCCACCCGGAATGCACTGGCGAGCATGGGCGATGGTGTTCACACACGTTGCGGCGGTGAGATTATCGACGACTCCTTGAGAGGTGAAAAATAACGTAAAGAGAACCGCAAGGGGAAGGAGAATTCGAGTAGTGGTTCGGGTGAGATCCACCCAAAAGTTTCCGATGGTACGCGAGCGGCTTCGCGCTAATCCGCGCACCAGCGCTATCGCGACCACGATTCCCACTGCCGCCGAGGCGAAGTTTTGCACCGCGAGGCCGATCATCTGAGTCGCCATCGCCATGGTGGATTCGCCAGAATAGTTCTGCCAGTTGGTGTTGGTCACGAACGACACCGCGGTGTTGATCGCCAGCGCCGGTGGGAGGCCGCCTAACTTGAGGGGATCGCCAGGAAGATAACTCTGGAGACGCTCAAGGGCGTAGAGGAATAACACACTTACCGAGGAAAATGCCAACAACGATATCGCATACGCTCTCCAGGTTTGCTCGGAATGCTCGTCGATACGCGCGAGAGAGAAGAGCCGCGACTCGAACCGCGCGACAACCCTAGGACCCTTGGGTCCGGCGTCGGCGAAGACCGCAGCGATGTAGCGTCCGAGCAGCGGCGCGAATATCGCCAAAAGAATGATCAGGATGGCTAGTCCCGCAAAGTCGCTAGCGGCCATCTAGAACCTCTCCGCCCTGATGAGCGCGTAGAAAAGGTACCCAGTTAAGATCACCGCGAGCACTGCTCCTACGATGTCGTAGGTCATGGTTTCTCCTCTTTCGTTCCCGGGACGCCTTGAGAACTTTCCCGCGATGAGACTGCCACCTCTCCACGAGCCTCAGGTTGGAAGTCAACTTCGGCGAGCGAAGAGCAAAAATTGATAAACGCCACTCCGATGGCTGTAGCGGCCAAGACGGAAAAAATTACTGCGAGATCAGCCATGTCTCCCCTTCTGACAGCGGATCCCGGGCGACAAGAGAATTGTGGTCGCCGGGAGGAACTGGTTGCTGCCGTTGATTGGCAACGCTATCGAGTGGGTGCTGGCGTAACGGGACTTCTTAACGGCGCCTTAATGAAGATGGGAGATTTTTTAGGCGGCCCTTGCGGAGAGCTCGGAGTCGGTTCAGCATGGATCCCGACGGCATGTGGGCCGGGCGGCGCTGGCATTGGGGAGGTGAGCAGGTGAAATCGCTTGGTAAAGTCCCCGGCAACCACTGGAAGGTTTTTTCGGTGCCATTAGGTACAAAGTGATCGGGTGCAACGCGGCGGGCACCTCCCCCAGCCATGCAGCGACGAGGATGATCCTTTTCAAGGGAACAGTTTCAGGCGCTCATTTGCATCTGGCGGTAAGAATCGCCTTCGCGCTTCGAGGCTGGTTTCCCGAGAAAAGTGTCCCGGAATATTTTGCCAACCAGATAGTGCCCTAGTCGAGAAGTTCCGTTTAGAAATCGGGAGATCAGCTCGGATGCCTCAGGGCGCTCTTGATTCACCTGCAAGGGTAGCGATTCGAGTTCAAAGGTGCCCTGCCTAAGCGTGGTGGTCGCCATGAGTTGTTTTCCGATTTGTGAGTAGATTTTCGCAACGCGTTGGAGATCAACTCGCCGAACCGCCTCTCCACCAGGTTCACCCGCGTAAAGTGTGTTGGCCCAAAGTGAAAAGGGAAACGCGGATGTTTGAGGTGCCCTTCGTTGACCATTTGCGTTTTGCGCGTGGCCCAATTATCTAACCACGTGCCCCGCTAGCTCTTTTGGCATCTGGCGGTTTGAATCTTGCAAGCGCGAGGTGAACTCGGCACGGTGCGCGTCGGCGATCTTGCTGATGACCAGCCCAGTGGCGATAGAGAGTGCTGTATAAAGGCTGCTAGCTCCGTTGTGAATGTTGCCACGTGTATGGCGTTCGCGTACAAGGGCCGCAGCCGAAGTATCGGCTAGGTCCGGTCCAAGGCTTGGATTTGGGTCTTTTCGTCCAGACAAGGCACTAGTGCTGCTTCGGGTGCATTGAAATAGAGCTCGACCGCGTCACTCGCCTTTTCGATGAACTCCGGATCGGTAGAGATGTTGAAGCGCCGCACGCGGTGGGGCTTGAGGCCGAGAGTCCGCCAGATCCGAAAGATGGCATTATGGATCATGCCAAGCTGTTTGGCCAAAGAGCAGGTTGCCCCGAGTGATGCGGCGTCGGACTTGTTGCCCGTGGCCTTAAATTGACCTGCGCCCAACAAGACTTTGCGACGGAGCCACAAAGTCGGGTAGGCATGGCCCGGAGTGGGCTGTGCCCCATATGAACCGATCTCGAGTCTGGTCTCTCGAATGGACTCATCTCCTACTGCGTACATGAGAGGATCTTGGCCTGTGACGCTTGGGATCGAGTAGCGCTTAACTTGCGAATCAGGGACTTGTGGAAGTCTCGATCCTCGTCGTTGATAGTTCCCCTGCTATTTTGCGACTCGGTTTCTCGCTTGCGCTTCCTTTAGGTTTTGCACCGACAAGGCAAGACGGCTACGAAATGGATTAGTTGCTCTATGAAACCTGAGTTCTCGGTTGGGACGCTAGGACCATCAAAAGGTGTTGTAACGGATCATTTGGTCGTTTGGAATGCGTCGACGTGCGCGAGAGGAGGCTGACCGGGTTTGGGCCGCGGGGTACCCGAGTGCGATCGCGCCGATCGGCTTTAAGTTAGACGGAACGGCGAAATTGGCTCGCAGGTTTTCAATTCCGAATGGAAGGGCAAAGAAAAGGTAGCCGAGCCCTTCGTCGACGATGGCCAGCTGGATCATCATCGCAGCGAACGAAGCATCGATGGTCCAAAACGGCGCCGCAAAATCTTCGCCAGCCCGAATCCCCGAATACGCCTTGTCCGCTTCGCCGTATCGCTCTAGGTACGCGGATTGATCTTCGAACGGAATGATGACGCACGGGGCACGGTCAAGTCCGGCGCGCGCCGAATTGCCCTCGCGCCATTGGCTGCTCGAGATCGACTCCCAGAAGAGTTCGACTCTTGCGGGATCGTTTAGGACCAGGATTCGAGTCGCCTGGGTAAAGCCGGCCGAAGGACCTCTGGTCCCGGCGAAGACGATGCGCTCCAAGCTCTCGGGAGGAATCGGATCGTCGAGAAAATTGCGATGAGTGCGCCGAGATCTTACTATCTGGGAAAATTCCAACGAGCACCTCCGACGTGGCTTTTCATTAGGCTACATGGAGCGCCGGTTCGCTGTCGCATCGGTGCTCTCGCCTCGAAAAGCGCGATGTTGGGCGCGGTTTGCATTGGCGGAGCCCGAGTTGCAGCGAATACGGGAATGTTGACCAAACTGATAGAGTTTTAGAGATAGATCGAGAAACAAAGGTAGGTGCTCTGTCTTGGCTGGTTTTAGGGATTTGCTCGGAAGCGTGAAGGGCCAAATTCGGGAGGTGTCTACCGCTGAGGCGGAGTCGCTGACCATGCAAGGCTGGTTGCCGCTAGACGTTAGGGAAGCCGACGAGTTCGAGCAGGGTGCGATACCAGGGTGCCTGTTTATTCCGCGGGGGAATCTTGAGATTCAGATCGAGGCCAAGGTAATCGACAAAGCCGCACCGATCGTCGTTTACTGCGCCGGGGGGGTACGCTCTGCGTTGGCGGCATTTTCTCTTCAGGCGATCGGCTACGAAAATGTCGTGTCCATGATGGGCGGATTCAACCGCTGGAAGGATGAGGGCCGCGACTGGGTCAAGCCCTCTGTGCTCACGCCCGAACAGCGAAATCGATACCAGCGACACCTCCTCTTGCCCGAGGTGGGCGATGCAGGGCAAAAGAAGCTCTTGGCGGCCAAAGTCTTGCTTCTGGGAGCTGGCGGGCTGGGCTCCCCGGCGGCACTCTATCTCGCCGCGGCAGGTGTGGGCACTTTA
>JAJYGZ010000343.1 GCA_021790495.1 Actinomycetes bacterium | reverse complement strand
CTTCCTGGATCGCCGAATCTAGGGCGTCAGCCTCAAGGCCGTCGGGTTCCACCAGGAACGACACGACGGTTCCCATTACGCTTTCGGCCCTCGAGATCACTTGAAGTGCAGCTTATCCAATGCGCCCTGGAGAGAGTACGCGTAAGCCTCGCTGGTATACGTCGCTCCCGATATCGAATTAATTCTTGTTCCTTGGGCCGCCAGGACTTCAGATTTAAGCATGGGAACGACCTGCTGTTCGAGTTGCAGCGAATACGCCTCGAGCGCCTGGATGGAGTTAACCGAGACATCGACGATGCGATTGTTGGTAACCGTCACCTTGATAGACATCTGGCCATAGCCGTAGTTCTCTTGTGGGCCGACGGCCGTTCCATTTACCGGCGCCGACGGCGCCGCAGTGGTCGTGGGAGATGCCGCGGGTCCGGAGTTGGCTGGCGCTGCAGTTGTTGTAGGGCTGGTGTGCTTTATCGACGCAGCCTGACTTGGGGGGCCGTGCAAAACTATCACGCCCGCAAATCCTGCCGTTGTCGCCCCGATAAGCGTGAATGATCTCTTCATTGCGGTCTCATCTCAGATGGCATAGGCTTCTTGGTGTATCGCGTCGGACGCAACGCCCGCACGCTCGGCCATTTCGACGGCCGCTTGCACGAACCCCTCGGAACCACATACATACACATCGCGCTTCTCAATGTCGGGAACCAGGCGCACGATGGATTCCAGACTCATCGAATCCCTGTTTCCCAGCAGCCGGTAGACCACACCTTTGCGATGGCGAACCAGTTCCTCCACCTCGTCAGCCAGAACCAAATCCGCTTCCGATGAGGCACGAAGAACCACGACAGGGCGGGACTTAGGTGGAAGGTCTTCAAGAAGCGACCTAGCGGCGGTAACGCCGATGCCGCCAGCAATTAGCAGCACTTGATCTCTGCGTCGCGCATATGTGGTGAAAGACCCGTATGGACCTTCGATGGCAACAGCTGTTCCGACCCGCACATGGGCAAGCTCACGTGAAAAGTCGCCTTGGGCCTTTACCGTCATTCGAAGATACGGCGGGCGAGGCAGTGCCGACACAGTAAAAGGGTGCGCCTGCCACCACATCCCCTTGGTCAGAAAACGCCACTCAAAAAATTGCCCGCCCGAGATTGCCAGACGCTCCAAGTTGCGCCCCTGGAGAATTATCGAGACCACTCCGTCACCTTCAGGCTTGACCTCCGCAACCATCAAGCGATGGCGAAGAGTACGGTACGCTGGCATTCCGATTCGATAAACAATTACCAATCCAGCCGCCACTATCCACGCCGCAGTCCAACTCTCTTGGGTCAGCGGATGCCTAACGAAAGACGGACCGAGCACCACCTCGTGAGCAAAGGAGATCACCAGCGCGACGTACATCAAAAGATGCAGGAGCCACCAGTTCTCTCGGGGAATCCTCGTCCGGATCTGGCGAATCGATACTAGACCGATCAAAACCATGATCCCCATGGCAACGGTGGCGCTAAGTAAGTGGGGACAGGTGTTGACGATAACACCTACTTCGGCCATCGCGCCCCTGTTTGCCGCCTCGGCATAAGCCAACGTCAATAGAACAGCGTGGATCGAAATCAATAAAATCGGCCAAGGCGCAAGGCGCCGGTGCCAATGGATGACTCCGCCTTGCCCGAGCATGCGCTCCAGAGCAGGCATCCGGGAGGCCAGAACTACCATCAATAGGGCCAGGTAGGTGCCCGCCATTCCGGTTATCGAACCGAGGAACATTGCGATTCCCCCTGCGCCGTGGAGCTCGCTAAGGGTGCCGTCGACGATCGGCAGACCGACCGCCACGCCCATGCCGACGCCGCATACCAAAAGGACAAGCGTGAACGCAAGCGAATTTGGACCATGGGTTTTAGCGGCTAAAGGTCCGCGCTGTCGTTCCCTTTGCCCAAGAGAGATACCCCTGGGGTCAAATGTGATAGATGCCAATTAACCCTCCGGTTGTCTGTCATGCACATTAACTGTCTCACCTAAGACTTATCTGAGAGAGCACACGCCAAGCGGATACATCGGCCTCAAGCTGCGATTCGGCCCCGCATCTCCTGCGGCCGACCCGCTTGGAAGCGAAGGCATTTTTAAATTCAATAACCCAAGCGCTTCGCCGGTGATACGCGTTCTAAAGGGCCACAGCAGGAGCCGCGAACCTGCCAAATAGCATTTCACGCGGTATCTGTGGCGATTGCCAAATTACGACCTCGCGAAGCACCCGCATTCACGTAAATTGGGGCACAGCAAGAAACAGCCAAGCAGAAATCGTTCACGCGTCGCCCTATCGGACCCCCGAATAAGAAAGAAAAGACGGCGTGCGATCGCTTTCACGGCAAGGTGTTCGACGCTGAGCGCTACCAAAACAACCGAGGCGCAGTGGCTCCAAGTATTGCGGCCAAAGCTGGCCGCTACCTTGTCCGGGGCGAAAATACCGCAGTTCTTGGAGGGGGCGACCGACGACGCGAGGGTTCATCCTGGAATTGCCCACAACGGAGGCGGCCCCGGATTGGCACCAAAGCGCGGAACATATCGAGAACCAGAAACTGCGAAAGATGGGCGCGAGCGACGCTACCCTTAGGACTTGATGGGGCCACCGTCGCACGGTACGCGAAAAAGGCCGGGCTGCCCGCTTTGACAAAAGGCCTTGGTTGGTGTTGTGCGGCGCGCTAACACAGGTCGTCGACGGTCATCTGGCGAAGTTCCAACGAGTGCTATCCGGTCTCGTTTTGTCCGGCCCTGCAGATACGACAAACGCCTTAGCTTGGCTCAGCGCCGATCGCCCGTCGGGCTTAGAAACTAAGCAGGCTCTAATAGTGCTCTCCTCTTGTAGTCACGAGCAGCCTCGATACTGGATAAGACAAATAGTCGAACCTGGAGGTTACCAATGAAAAGACTACGTTCGTTCAAGGTGCTCGGAGCAATGACTGTGGGCATAGTCGGCATGGCCGGCGCGACGCAAGCGTCAAACGTGCTGTCACTGACTTCTTCCAATGTGGCGACCGCCTTCACAATCGGCGCCACCGCGGCCGATCAAGCCGCTTTGGCCTACGCAAACGCCAACTACACCGGAAGCGGTACCGCTTCGGTTGTAAAGACCGAGTCCGACACCGAGAAAGGCGTGGCGGTCTTCGACGTATCCGTTCTAGCCCCCAACGCAAGTACGTATACGGTGGTAGTTCGCGCCAGCGATGGCACGGTGATTTCCTCAAAGCTCGCCGAAACGCACGCCTCTACGACGACGACAGCCGTAATTACTTCCACCGCAATGATCAGCGCCGCTGCGGCCGATCAAGCCGCTCTGGCGTACGCAAACTCGAACTACACCGGATCGGGTACCGCATCGGTTGTGAAAACCAATTCCGACACCGAAAACGGCGTGGCGGTCTACAGCGTTTCAGTGCTCGCGGCAAATGGCACTACCTATCTCGTAGAGGTCCGCGCCAGCGATGGAACTGTCCTCTTTGCCAAGGCGGTCGGGATGGAAGAGTCAACTACGACGACCACCCAAGCTCCCGCTAGCAATATCAGCGCCGCTGCGGCCGATCAAGCCGCTCTGAGTTATGCAAACTCGAACTACACCGGGTCCGGCGCAGCTTCGGTTGTGAAAACCAATTCCGACACCGAAGAGGGAGTCGCGATCTATGACGTAACGGTTCTCGCGGCCAATGGCACCACATACAAGGTGGTAGTCCGCGCGAGCGACGGCACGGTGATTTCGTCAAAGGCCGTCGATTCCGTCGAAACTTCGAACTCGTTGACCGTTTCGGCTTCGTCTGGCTCCTAGCCCGAGGGAGATTTATCTCCGACGTAATGACATTCGCTCCGGCTCGGTGCCCACGCACTAAGGCGGAGCGTCTTTCTTGGCCCAGCATCCGAAGAAGAGCGGGTGCCTCGCGGGTCTCCGCCTCTGGCAAGCTGCCAAGCCACCCAAAGCCAATCCGGGCCTCGACGTAGGTCGTCATTCCCCCCGGCAATAGCTGCCAAACCGAGTGTCCATACTCATCCCAAAGAACGCCATTGAAACGCGCCCCGAGCCAAGAATCTCGTCAAGCACATCGCAATCAGGTCCGTGGGATATTTGCTCTAGCGGAACCTCGATCCCATCGCCAAGCGTGCTGGCCGTGTCGGGCGCTTGGCCGAGACATGGATGATCCAGACGAATGGTCTCTCGAGAAGACCGATTGAACAGTCTTGGTAGGCGAGGTATGGCGCTCCGGTATTTGGCAAAAAGCGGTCAAAAGTTTGGGCTGCGGCTCTTGGGGAGGTAGGTACATTTTCCCGGTCAGCACCTAGGTCAAGCCAGGTCGTCGGAGACCGATCCGTTACCAACAGTCGCGAACTGTCACAACGCCAAATGCTCTTATGCTCACCGACGGACGCCCGAACTCGCCCGTCGGCCTGTTAATCCCACCGTCACGGCTCAA
>JAJYGZ010000210.1:3899-4446 GCA_021790495.1 Actinomycetes bacterium | reverse complement strand
GCAGGCATTGGGGTCAAGCTACGCGACGAGCGTGAGCAAGGTCGTCACCTTGAAACCAGATTTTTGGGAGAGCTTACGCCCGAACAGGTTCAAGCCGTAGCAGCGCTTCGCCAACACGAAATCGGCGTGCTCGCGGCAACTACGGCATTCGGAAAGACTGTCATTGGGGCCAAGATGATTGCTGAGCGTGCCACCAGCACGCTAGTTCTGGTGCATCGGCGACAACTTCTCGAACAATGGGTTAGCCAGCTGCAAGTTTTCTTGGATATCGCCCCGGGAGATATCGGTGTCATCCATGGAGCGAAGAAGAAGCCAACCGGGAAGATCGATGTCGGTCTCATGCAGAGTTTGGTCCGAAAAGGCGTCGTCTCGGATCTTGTCGCGGACTACGGCCATGTCATCGTCGACGAATGCCATCATATCTCAGCGGTGGGTTTTGAAGCGATCGCGCGAGAGACCAAAGCCCGGTACGTGCTTGGCCTCTCTGCGACGGTCACCAGGAAGGATGGCCACCACCCTATTATTTTCATGCAATGCGGTCCGGTTC
>JAJYGZ010000210.1:0-3889 GCA_021790495.1 Actinomycetes bacterium | reverse complement strand
AAGAAGCAAGCCGCGGCGCGCCCCTTCGACCACAAAGTGATTTTTCGTCCTACGAATTTTCGGTTAGCTCGAAGCGTTGTAGATCAAAAGGCTTCAATACAGCAACTTTATGCAGGACTGGCGCAGGATTCCGCGCGGAACGCGTTGATCTTCGACGATATTATTTCCAGCCTCAAAGAGGGTCGTTCGCCGGTGGTGCTAACCGAGCGTCGAGATCATCTCGAGGTGCTGAGCGACAAAATATCGACCTTCGCAAAGAACGTCGTTGTTCTACGCGGAGGCATGAGCGCTCCCCAGTTGCGCGCGGCGGCGCAATCTTTGGCCACGATTCCTGATGGCGAGGAGCGGGTGATTATAGCAACGGGTCGTTATCTGGGAGAGGGGTTCGATGACGCCCGGCTCGACACACTGTTTTTGACGATGCCAGTTTCATGGCGGGGAATTCTTGCCCAGTATGTCGGCAGACTGCATCGTCTGCACGATACCAAGCGCGATGTCGTGGTTTATGACTACGTGGATGAACACGAGCCAATGCTCGCAAAAATGGCCGCAAAGCGAGATGCAGGGTATCGGGGCCTTGGATACCGGGTTACTTCCGGCGCAGAAGCTGGATTAGCCGATGCGTTGCGCTGAGGCGGGTCATCACTGCCTGGCCAACGCGACGCGCAGGGTTGGGTGATGGCCGATTGTTCGAAGTAGCTAGCAACTGCGTATCGCGCAGTTCGCTGCGCGAAGTGATGCTAAATGCAGCTGGGGGATAAATCCGCTGACGCCACCCATGTTCTTGTCAGTTACACCCGGTTATACCGGTAGTCATGAAGACAGCGATCTCATTGCCGGACGACACTTTTGAGCGCGCTATGCGCCAAGCAACCAAGCTGGGCATAAGCCGTTCGGAGTTTTTTGCCAGGGCGGCGCTGCGGTACTTAGAAGAACTAGATGCCGAGCCACACACCCATCTGATCGACCAGGTGGTGGATGCCTTGGGGGCAGCGATGACTCTGGTCGCGACGCGGTAAACGTCGGTCAACGGTTGCTAGGTGAATTGGACGAAGATTGGTAATCGTCCGAGGCGGTATCTACAGGGCCGAACTCGGTGATGCGATCGGGTCGAGACCCGCCAAGCGACGACCGGTGCTCGTCATTTGGAGCGATTCGTACAACCAGAGCAAACTCGCAACCGTGGTGGCCATTGCAATTACGACAAACACCAACTTGGCCGCGATGCCAGGAAATGTATTCCTGCCTTTGGCACTTAGCGGATTATCCCGTGATTCGGTGATAAATGCTACGGCGCTAGTCACTCTCAACAAGACCGATCTCGTCAAACATTCCCGCACAGTTCCGATTTCGCTGATGGATGAGGTGGAACGCGGCCTAAAACGGGTACTCGAAATTTAGGGGGTCGATCATTCTAGCGCTGGCGGCAACTGGGCTAGATAGGGGAATCATCACGTACTCAAACCATTGTCACGCAATACGTACGATCGTATGCTCGGTCGCCATTTTGATCGGAACTGTTGTCGCGCGCACTTGAGGTACACCAAATGGACAGGCTCGTCTTAAAGTGGCGATCGATAGGTGGTCATGCCAGTATTCGGCGCTGCTTTTGAACACTATGGCTCCGAACACGCCGTTCTGATCTTCAAAGTTGCGCTAAAACTAAGTATTTCTGACAGCCGAAACTATCAATATTTCTCCGTCAAAACCATCAATGTGTCCACAAGACTTTTTCGACAAGATTGCAAAGGGAGGCGGAACGGTCATGGCACAAATGGCGCGAATTGTCGATAGTACACGTGGTGTGAGTATTGAAGCAAATGGGCACAGCCCAGGGGTGAAGCATAGCGTGCCCTGCCTAGGCGTGGTCACATCCGGCCGCTACGGCCGGATGTGACCCGGATGGAGTTGCGACGGTCATTCCCGGGGCCGCTCTCGGTGCGGAATTTATCGACGGGCGCAACCGGGGAATTTGGTCGTCGCTGCAGTGGTTTCGAAGATCCGGTTCCGCTGGCACTTAGACGTATGGCCAAGACGTCAATCTCACGATGCCGACAATGCGCTCTTGATCCAGGAATGTCGTTATCGGACCCGCTCGGAGCACAACCTTGATAGCTCCAATGCTGACGATAGGGCTTTGATTGCGAAGCACAGAATTTACAAGTATGCGAAAGTCGTACAGTAGAACGCTATTGTCGTATGAATTTGACGTATAGTTGAGTGAACGTGTAGATATGTCGCCAGGAGGGGACGAATGCTGCTGCGATTCGAGGTATCCAACCACCGCTCTATCCATGAGCCGGTCGAGCTGTCGATGATCGCTATCGATGCCGAGAGACTCGCTACCCGGGGGTTCGAGATGCTCGCCGAACGGGTACTGACGGTTGCCGGGGTTTACGGGCCGAACGCATCCGGGAAGTCCAATGTTCTTGACGGCTTAGCGTGGCTTTCGGCGGCTGTCGCGCGGTCACTTCGGACGTGGAGTGATATTATCCCGCGAGAGCCCTTCAAGTTCGGCTCGGGACCGATGACGCCTTCGACCTATGCGGTGGAGATGATCGTCGATGGCGTACGGTATGTCTATCGCCTTGAGGTCGACGACTCGAGGGTGCTTTTCGAAGGACTTTACAACTATCCGCAACGGCGTCGCAGGGTGCTTTTCGAACGCAGCGGTGAGAACCTTACCTTTCGACGGGGGCTCCGCGCTTTTGGCGGGACGCGCGAGTTGCTGACCCCGTCGACGCTTGCGCTTTCAGCGGCGATGAAATTCGACGAGCCCGAGATAGACGCGTTCGGGCGCAGTCTAGCCGGACTCCAATTTATCGGCCGGGGGAGTCGGGCGGCGTGGCGTCGGAACACGCCTGGAGTCTCTCTTGGTCTTGGAGCTACTGCCCGGCTCTTCGACGAGCCATCCCTACCGGCGCAGGCGACACTTTTTGAGGACCCCTCGTTTGATCTGCCAAGTGATCGGGATTTGGCCCTGGCTTTGCTTCGATTCGCGGATCTTGGGATCGGCGACGTGCAGGTCGTGAACGATATTCAAGACGACCTTCGCGCCACGCCTCCGGCGACGCGAGCGCAGCGGCGCCAGCTTTATTTGATGCACCAAGCAGAGGGGCAGCAGTTGGCGTTCGACTTTTCCGAGGAATCCGAAGGTACCCAGAGGTGGTTTGCACTCATTGGGCCGACACTGACCGCCCTGCGACGCGGACGGATCTTGTTGGTCGATGAGATCGATGCGAGCCTTCATCCGCGGCTCTCGGCACGCCTACTGGAGTTGTTCGCGGATCCCGAGACCAACCGCAATGGAGCCCAACTGATATTCGCCTCCCATGACACCAGCCTCCTAAATCACCTCAACCGAGACGAGGTGTGGCTTACCCAAAAGAGCGGGACGGGGGCTACCACGTTGGTTGCGTTGGCGGAGTACGGTGGCGACAAGGTGCGACGCTCGGTGAACTTGGAGAAGGCCTATCTCCAAGGGAGATTTGGCGCCGTTCCCGAACTCGACCAGTTCGTCTTGCGTCGAGCTTTGGGTCTGGCGCCGGGCGACGAGTAATGTCGAGGTCTCGCCGAAGGGTGCCAGAGCGATCGCTGAAGCGGAAAGTTGCGGTTCGCAAGGCGAAAAAGACGCTGGTGATCTTCTGTGAAGGAGAGAAGACTGAGCAAGAATATTTTGCGGCGTTAAAGAGGTTGCCATCAGTGCGCGACGTCGCCGGAGTGGACATTCAAATGGGAGATCGACAAGGCGGATTTGTTCCGCAGACTCTCGTATCCATGGCCGTCGAGGCGCGCACTAGGGCTAAGGACGAAGCCGATGAGATCGACGAATACTGGTGTGTCTCTGATGTCGAGTGGCCAAACAACCATCCAAATCTGAGGGCCGTAA
>JAJYGZ010000267.1 GCA_021790495.1 Actinomycetes bacterium | reverse complement strand
GCATTTCTGATCGTCGTTCGAGGGCTAACCGTGCTACTTTGGCGTCAAGTCTCGCCAGGATCGAGGCATCTGCGCTGGATCGGAACCATTGTTCGGGAGTCCGCCCATCATCCTCGTAAAAGCGAGCTAGGGCTTCGTATCCGGCGACGATGCCAAGATTGATGTCCGCTATGGGCTGAAATACCATCGTCATGGCGGTATCAGAAGCGATGGCGCGACCTATGCGACCTTCCCAATCCGCGCTGCTAAGCGAATCGGCCTGCGTGCTCTGGGGAAGAACCCCTGCCATTTTTGTGGCTGTCGCGTATTGTGAGGAATCAAGGAGCATTAACGTTCTCCGTCACTTGCAAGTCCAGACATTTGCAAGGAAACTTTCTCAGAAGAAGCGCCTCTGTTCTGCGGAGCTGGAGATGCCACTGGGCGTTGGGGAGGTGCTGGGTAATGCGCCATAGCTCTTGTCGAATCGCAGGAGCCCTAGGGGAAAGCCGGTCCATTTGTGCATTAATCGGCGCAAATCCACATAACTTGAGAATTTGCAAGGCTCAAAAGGTAACGATAGAGCGATCGTTACCCAGCTAGGTTGATTATGGCCTAGCTCTTGGTCGGTCCGGTAGGAACTTGCGGAGGTTCGTTGAACTCAAATTCCAAGAAGGGTTACGACAAAGCGATACTCACGATTCCCAACCTGGTGACCTTGGCGCGCCTAGCTCTTTTACCCCTCGCGCTATATTTCGCGCTTGAACGCCACAACTTCATTGCCGCAACGGCACTCCTCGTGGTAATAGCCTCGTCAGACTTTTTGGACGGCTTCTTGGCACGAAGGCTCAACCAAGTATCGGAATTGGGCAAGATAATCGACCCTTCCGCGGATCGCGTCGTCATTGTGGTGATATTGCTTGTCGCAATCGCGCACGGATGGGTTCCGGTGCTGCTTGGCATAGTAATTCTTGCACGAGAAGTTTTTATCTCGTTGGTCTCGGCCTATCTCTTCCGGGCCCATCATTATCGGATGGATGTCATTTGGCTGGGCAAGGCGGGGACCTTTCTTCTTCTCGCGGCATTACCGACAATCCTTCTCGGGCAGCAAGTACGCCCCGACCTGCACTTCTTGCATCAGGTCGGACTGGGACTCGCAGCCGCGGGAACATGCCTGCTCTACGCTGCGGCGCTGCACTATACCACCCGGGTACTGCTGCCTTTAATTGGAAGGAAGGGTCAATAGGGCGATATTCGCTCGGAAGGCTTGATTGACAGTTCCCAACAAGAGTGAGATTCCTGGCGAAGGACGGCGACAGTAACGGTTATCACTGCTAGTTTCGCTTGAAGAGGCAGTTACCCAAGGAGGAGACCGTGAAGGCTGTGATCATGGCCGGTGGCGAAGGCACCCGGTTGAGACCGCTGACTTCCACTGCTCCTAAGCCGATGCTGCCGGTAGGTAACACACCGATGCTTGAACACATCCTCGAGCTCTTGAAGCAGCACGGCTTTGACGAGGTAGTTATCACCGTTGCGTTCATGGCGAACGCGATCCGAACCTACTTTGGCGACGGCTCGGAATTCGGCATTCGCATCAGTTACGCGAACGAAGACTCCCCACTTGGCACGGCTGGCTCTGTCGGCAACTGCCGCGAACAGCTCGACTCGACCTTTTTGGTCATTTCCGGCGACGTGCTCACCGACATCGACCTCTCGGCGCTATTGGAGTTTCATAAGAGTCGAGGTGCCATGGCCACCATCGGACTGAAGTCGATGGAGAACCCGCTGGAATTTGGGATCGTCACGACTAACGACGACCAGACCGTTGGGCGATTCCTGGAGAAACCGGCTTGGGGCCAGGTCTTTTCCGACACCATTAATACCGGAATTTACGTACTAGAACCAGAGATATTCGCCTATATCCCCGTCGGCAAAGCGCTTGACTTCTCCCAAGATGTATTTCCCCGGCTTTTGGAGGACTCCATCCCCATCCATGCCATGGTATGTGAAGGCTACTGGGAGGACGTGGGAACTCTTGAGGCGTATCTTCGCGCGCATCACGACCTCTTATCTCGCAAAGTTGAACTCGCAGTACCCGGTTTCATGATTGACAAGGGTATCTACGTCGGAGTAGGCACTGACGTTCATCCGTCGGCAACGCTCGAGGGTCCCCTGATCATCGGGGACAACTGCCGTATCGGTGCGGATGCCCGCATCCTGCCCTACACGGTGATCGGATCGAATTGCCGAATATCCAAGGCCGCGGAGATCCATCACTCTGTATTGCACGAGAACGTATTCGTTGGTGAGGCCAGCCTGGTGCGGGGCACCGTGGTGGGACGAGCATGCGATCTTAGAAAAAGCGTTCATACCGAAGACGGCGTCGTCCTTGGCGCCGACTGCTACGTAGGCGATGGCGCCCAATTATTTGCCCAGGTCAAGGTGTACCCATCCAAGACCGTACAGTCTGGCGCCACCGTTCTGACCTCGATAGTCTGGGAGTCCAAGGGCACGCGTAGCGTCTTCTCTCCGGCGGGAGTGCAGGGACTGGCCAATGTCGACATCGGGCCGGAACTGGTTCTTCGGTTAGCTATGGCACTCGGATCGACGCTAAAGCCCGGGGCCCGCATCACGACAAGCCGAGACTCATCCAGAGCAGCGCGAGTACTTAAGCGCGCCATGATGGTCGGACTTAACGTGGTCGGAGTGGATGTAGCAGATCTTGAGGTTGCCACCATTCCCGCCTTACGTTTTCACGTACGGAACACCTCGTCAAAAGGCGGACTCGCGGTGGGGCTCGATGCTGATGACCCTGAGTCGGTGATAATACGCTTTATCGATGAGAATGGTGTCGACTTCGATGAAGCTTCGCAGCGAAAGATTGAGCGCGGACTTGCGCGGGAAGACTTTCGCAAAGTTCTGGCCTCCGAGATCGGGGAAATTGAGTTCCCCGCCGGAAACAGCGAGTTCTACACCCAATCACTTTTGGAACAGTCGGAGCTGGCTCTCATTCGCGAGCGCAACTTCAAGCTCGTTCTCGACTACGGTTTTGGCGTCTCTTCTCACATACTCCCCAGCGTCTTGTCCAAGATCGGAGGAGACATACTGGGCATCAACCCCTTCTCCTCGACCAAGAGGATGGTCGAAGCCGAACCGGCCTCCAATATCGCTCGCCTAGCCGAACTCGTCATCACATCGCGATCCGAGCTCGGCGTACATATCGATCCTGTAGGAGAACGCCTCCAGGTGGTAGATGGGCGCGGCAAAGTCCTGAGTGGCTTCGAAGCGCAGGTTCTTTACTGTCGCCTTGTAGCCCAGGCCAATCAGCACGCACAGATTGCCATACCCGTGGGTAGCCCTCGGGCGACCATGGCGGCGATTGCGAGATTTGGGGGCGAAGCCTTTTTCTCAAAGCGCGGAACCGCCGGCCTCAATGAAGCTGCCTTTCCGGCGACCGGGACGCGCGATCTGGCGGCCGGAATCGACGGCAGTTTTATTTTCCCCGGATTTCTACCCGGCTCAGATGCGTCGGCGGCCCTGGTTCAATTGCTCTCGCTCCTGGCGATTACCGAACACACCCTGGTCGAGGTCGTAAACGAGATCGATCCTATCGACATCGTCAGCGACTCAGTTGTGACGCCATGGGAATCAAAGGGCATGGTGATGAGGGTTCTGCTGGAAACTTTGAACGAAGCCGACCCGCTCTTGATCGATGGAATCTACGTCGCCCGTCCCAACGGCTGGTACCTCATCGTTCCCGACCCAGTGGAACCGTTGACAAATATCTGGGCCGAATTCGACGATCAGGCGGACGCAAATGAGTTGATCAACAATATCCGCGGGCGGATCACAGAAATCGTGAGTTCGGCGAGCAGCCTTCGGGTAAGTTGACGGCCAAATGGGCGAGACCCGCGGCCCGGCGCATACCTGAGGCATCCCAGCAAACCCAGCATCGCGTTTGGTCGCATTATTTTGGGTCGACCCGGAAAAGGCGGTCTCCCACCAGGCACCGTATCAGGCAAAGTGCCTAGCTCTTCTCGACCAGCGAAATGTTATCTAGCTTCGGCGTGGGGTTGGCGCGAAGGTAGCGAGAGATGAGCAAAATCGCCACAAAGGTTGGCAACACGCAGACCAAACCGGCGACACCCCACTGAGGCGGCGTGAGATCCGGGACACCCACCAGCGATACCGCGTGGCCTACCGGCGCAATAATCGTCGCCGAATGTCCGGGCAAAACTCCGATGCTGTTTCCTAGGCTCGACCGTATTTTCACCGCGAATACACCTGTGTTAAACAGCCATGCTCGTACATGCTGAGCATCGTGAGTAACGCTGACGATCTGCCATTGCACTAGAGGATGGAGACGATAAGAGGCAAACCAGAAGCCAAGGGCTAATGCATCAACGAGTGCCCAGCGCCGCCGCTTTGGAAAGGCGTAACCCACGAGTGGCGCCGCGATGAGCGCAAAAGA
>JAJYGZ010000150.1 GCA_021790495.1 Actinomycetes bacterium | reverse complement strand
CCAGCTCAGGAAAGATTACCGCGGCGCAACAAAGCTCGGCCTTGGCGAATCTCTCCGTGAGAGTCTCTAGCTTCGTCAACTCTACGCCGATGATGCACATGGGGGACCATGGGCCAAGAGCATGGGAACCCCCGGGCTCAACTACATCCGCGGGCCAGATCACATGAGTTGAGAACTCCGGTCTTGGACCCAGCCAACGGGCGCCAGACACAAAATCGCCAGCCCAACCGCAAGCAGGCGGATAGCGTCCCTCCGAGATAGCACCTCGGAGGGACGCATGACGTTTTGCGCCGACCAGTTTCGCTGCCTTCAACCGTTCGAATTAAGCGGAGCTAGATATCGGTCGCTCGGCGGGCAGGATCTAAAACCCTAAAACGAACTAATCAGCCGCAGCTCTTCGCGTACGGCCGGCAGCTCAGAACCAGAAAGAACGCAGCCAGGATCGGCCGCAAGCGAATCACCAAAGACTGCGTAAGCGCGCGCACGGGACCCGCCGCAGGCCAAAGAGTATTCGCAACTGCCGCATCCGCCCTTGAAGTTCGACGGTTCGCGCAGTGACCGAAATAGCTCGGAATCCCGATAAATCTCGACTAGCGACTTGTCCCTGACGTTTCCTCCCGAAAGCGGCAAATAGCCGGAAGGGAAAACCTCTCCCAAGTGGTCGATAAAAGCGAACCCTCGAGCCTCACGCACACTTTGGCGCGGCGGACCATCGCCAGTGAGTCCTAAGCGATGCTGGATCCTAAGGTAATGGGGAGCGCCCACGGCGGTAACTCTGAACTTGACCTGCTGCTGATATTCGACAAGGTAATTTAGCGTCTCTTCGATTTCGGCCGCGGAGAGACTCGACTTGATGCTCGCCCGTCCGGTCGGAATGACAAAAAAGACTTCCCAACTGCTCACCTGAAGATCCGCAGCCAACTCGCCCATGGCCTTTAGCCCACCGAGGGTGAACCTGGAGACCGAGGTATTGATCTGCAGCGACATTCCGCTTGCTACCACGGCTTTGGATATCTCGAGCGAGCGTTCAAAGGTCCCCTTCACTCCCCGGAATCGATCGTGTATTTCTGCGGAAGGACCGTCTATCGAGATTGAAATCGACCGAACTCCCAGTTCGGCCCAGTGCCAGACAAGAGAAGGGGTGATCCGCGGCGTCACTGATGGCGAGATCGAGGTGATAAAGCCCTTCTCGACCGAAAGTGCGAGAATCTCATCTAGGTCGTCGCGTTCAGACGGATCTCCGCCCGTGAAAACCATGATCGGCTTGAGATCTAGCTTTGCCGACAGATCGTCTAGAACTGCGCCGATTTCGGCAACGGAGAGCTCGCCAGGATTTCGATTCGGAATTGCCCGAGCGCGGCAATGGCGGCAATGCAGATGGCACGCCTTGGTGAGTTCCCAAGTCAATACATGCATAGACGACGAAAAATCCATGCCGGGACCTCCCGGTAAAAAGCCGACGACTTAGGGAGGTGTCAAAGCGACAACCCCCATTGTTTAAGAATCTATATCCAAGAGCAGGAGGACTATAGGGCACATCGTCCCGAATGGCTAAACCTACCTCGCCAAGCAAAGCGAGTATCGCTACTTTATTCGACGGTAACGGTCTTGGCGAGATTGCGCGGGCGGTCCGCGTCATTCCCAAGGCCGCGCGCCACGTGATAGGCGAACATCTGCAAGGGGATCACGTCTACCATCGGTGCGAATAGGGGATGGAGGCGCGGCACCGATATGAATGTCTCACCTGTCGACACCACAGATTCGTCCCCGGGATTGCCGATCACCACCACTGCGGAATTTCGCGCTCGAACCTCCTCGACGTTTGACATCACCTTTTCATAAAGGCGGGTTCGCGTCGCGATCGCGAAGACGACAGCGTCGGCATCGAGCATTGCGATTGCGCCATGCTTCAGCTCGCCAGCCGGGTAACCCTCCGCAGGGAGATACGAGATCTCCTTCAGCTTTAGCGCGCCTTCGAGGGCGACGGGATAACCGACATGGCGACCAATGAAATAAAATCGCGAACAGCCCCCGTAGCGAACAGCCAAGTCGCGCATTTGGTCCCAGAGTCCGAGCACCTCGGTTACCTTGGCGGGCACCGCGAGCAGTTGATCGTACAGGTCGCGTACTTCTTGGGGATAGAGTTGACCCTTCACCCGCGCGAGTTGCAGCGCCAGCATCATCAGGGCTCCGATTTGCGAGGTATGGGTCTTGGTCGCCGCAACTCCGACCTCTGGCCCGGCTCTGGTGTAGAGGACCGCGTCGGCGAGACGAGCCATCGACGATCCGACAACGTTACATACCGCGAGGGTCTGGGCTCCAAGGTTTCTCGCCTCGTGCAGCGCCGCCAGCGTGTCAAGCGTTTCGCCTGACTGGCTTACCGCCACCACCAGAGTTCGCTCGTCGACTACTGGGTCACGATAGCGGAACTCCGAAGAGATATCCAATTCCACTGGAATCTTGGTCCAATGCTCAATCGCGTACTTGGCGACCATGCCTGCGTGGAACGAGGTGCCGCACGCAACGATGAACACTTTGTCTACTCTTGCCCAGAGATCGAGATCCGAGGGCTGCTCGTCCAAGAGAAGCAAGCCATCGCGGGTCATGCGCCCGGCGAGGGTATCTCTCAGGGCAGCGGGCTGCTCGAAGATCTCTTTTGACATGAAGTCGTCAAAGCCCGACCGTTCAGCGGACTCAAGCGTCCAGTCGACCCCAAAGCTTTCCATCGGGACATCGACCATGTCTAGAGTAAGCATCCGAGCTCCCTTCGGAGTGAGTACCACCAGGTTCTCATCCTCAATTTGGAAGAACGTGCCTGCTCTATCCAGAATCGCGGGAATGTCCGAAGCTAAAAACCAGCTGGATCCATCGGTTCCCACTACCATCGGGGCCATCCGCTTGAAGCCAACGATCACGCCAGGCTCAGACGCGCCGACTACTACAAACGACATAGCGCCGCGCATCCGCTTGGCCACGCTCGCCACAGCGTCGACAAGACTCGGGCTAAACGGAAGCTGCACTTCGATCAAATGCGCGATCACTTCGGTATCGGTCTCTGAAGAAAAGACATGACCGCCGGCGAGGAGTTCTTCCTTGAGCTCGCGAAAGTTCTCCACGATGCCGTTATGGACAATGGCGATATTCTCGCCGCAGTCAAAGTGCGGATGGGCGTTAAAGAGCGTAGGCCCGCCGTGGGTCGCCCAGCGGGTATGGCCGATGCCAGCGATCACCTCGCCGTGGAATGCGCCAGCTTCGCTCTCCAGGGCAACCAGAGACTTGGTCCCTCCGGCGGCCCTAAACCTCAGAAAACCATCGTCTCGGGTATGCAGCACAATTCCGGCCGAATCATATCCTCGGTATTCAAGTCGCCGAAGACCCGTGGTCAGAATCTCGACCGACGCACCACTACCCGTTACAGCAATAATTCCACACACTGACAATGCAGGCTAATAGCTCTGCGCCAAGCCGAGCCTAAAGCGCGCTCCACCGATACTGAATCGTCAAGCAGGCTGATTCATATTTCCGGCAAAGTAAGTGCCAACATCGCACGCGGCCTGATCCAAGCCACATTGCACCTGAAGAATCACTTTGTCGCCGGCGTTGAAAACTGCCGGCGTCTTGAAGGTGTAATTCGACGTGGTCAAAGTAGCAAGGTTGAAAAAAAGCAGGGTACGGGTGGTGCTGCTGCTTGCGACATACTGCTGGACTCGAACAATTCCCACCCCGCCACTGAGGTCCTCCACTACCAGGTCGGTCATAGAGAGCGTAGAACTGGCGGGAATGGTGTACGAAGTCGAACTCGTGGTGCCGGGCTGGGAAATCGTCTCAAGAGTCGAGTTGAAATTGACGTTGGCGAATTTAGGCGCAGTGGTAGTTGTGGGAATCGTCGTCGTGGTCGTCGAAGTAGTCGTCGAAATATTCGACAGCGCATTCACCTGAGAGGAAACCGTCGAAACCTGCGAAGCCGCCTGAGATAGCGCCGAATTGACAGTGGACACCTTCTGCCCAAGGGCCTGGGAGGCCTGGTTTTGTGCGGCGATCGACGGTGCCAGCGCTGCCACAGCGACATTCTTCACCGCTGGCTTGATCAGCGCGTACCAGACAACCAGAGCTCCCGCCAGCGCCAACAGGCCCATACCGAGGCGCGAAAAGACCGGCCTTTGGGACATCTGCCCATCGATTGAGACCGGCTCGGCACCCTCGCGCAGCACTTGAACCTTGAAGCGGTGCTGCTTGGTGGTTCCCCTGAACATCTTCTTGCGGGGACGAATCCGGATCTTGGCAAAATGCGCCTTGCCCGGGGTTAACTCCATGGTGCGCGGACGCACCAAAAAGGCCAAGGAATCCGTGGGGTCGCGGGTGACAACGGTAACTTTTGAAGGCGCGTTACCCTTGGAATCGATGGCGAGCGACATCTTTGCGTGCGTCTTGCCCGTCACGGCCTGAGGAGCAAGGTCAATCTTTATAAGA
>JAJYGZ010000030.1 GCA_021790495.1 Actinomycetes bacterium | reverse complement strand
ATGAATATGCTTCGAAGCGACTCTTCGATATTTTGTAAATTTCCGCCGGTGCCAAACTCAGAGGTGCTGGAGCTGAACCGGCCAGTGCTTGTGCCTGCGATGTTGTAGCTTGTTCTAAACCGTCCGTCGGGATCAATGGCGGTTTTGAGAACGCTGATTTTATCGCCGAGTTCAGTGAGGGTGTTGATGTAATCGATGATGAGTTTTGCGATTGGATATAATGCGATTTTTTCTCGGGCGGCACGATTGCAAGTGGGGCGGCCCTGATAGTGGATTGCGGGAATGGCGAAGACATCGTAGAATAACCACGCGAGATCGCGGTGACTGCGCCAATTGAAGGACTCAAGGCCGACGCCTTCGAAGAGGATGCGTTCGAGCTGACGTTCGAGTGTGTCGATCTGGTCATGGAAATTGTCGATGACTTCGTTCTTGCGGGCGGCGTCAACTAGCACGCCCCGGCAGCGCATCTCAAGCACGGGGCCTTGGAGGGCCTTGGAGAATGCGTATGTTGCAGCGGTGGCGGGATTGAGTTGGGTGATAGTGGAGTCAAATACATCACGGGTCACACAGCAGTCAAGGCCGTTGTAAACCATCTCGCGGTCGAATGGCGAGAGATCGGCTGGGTTGGTAGTGGCGGTGTGGATTATTTTCAAGGGAGGGTCTCGGTCTCGGTATGGGGTGACAGTATGGCTCATGGCCCATGGCTCTTGCCCCATGGGGCCTGACGGGTTAATCATCTCGCTTGATAGTTTCGTGTTTCACCCGCATATGTTTCCATGCAGCTTCGTTGGAGTATATTGAACCAAGATAACCAAGGCCTTTTAGGGCTTCGGGCTGTAAGGCGTGGTGTAGGAGCATTGTATCTTCGGCGGCTCCAAAGGTACGGATGCCATAAGCTCGGTAGAGGAATGCGATGTCATACATTCCGTTTTGGAAAAGCTTTGGGATAGTGGGGTCGTGTAGAATATCAGTAATAAGTCTCCAAGCGCGCGCTTCGTCCGCTCCACTCGGCCAATAGCTTCCTGTTGCTGAGCGCTTGTCATCGAACGGAATAACAATCGCGAGGTCGGCTCGGGGCGCGAAGCCAATACAAGTAACTCGTGATCCAGCTGTTTCAATGTCGACAGAAAGTATTTCACATCCCCGACAGTGGGTGGCGAAGAATTGGGCAATGTCATCGAGGGAGGGCTCGATGTGGATGGCTCGTTGGGGGCGGCGGATGTCGGCATGGGTTGACTCCTTTTTCGCTTTGATTAGATCGGCAACGAGGGTCGGCCGATTTTCCCATTGGCGAAGGATTGCTGCTGGATGGTAGGTTGGGATGAGCTTAAATCCAGCGATAGTATGGGTGGATGATAGTGTTGTGCCGCGATATTTGGTGATAGCTGTGTGGCCGGTTATCTCCCATAAGGCAGTGTTGCCAAGGCAGATGACTATGTTTGGGTCGATGGTGGTGAGTTCATCGATGAGACGGTTGAACTCAGGTTCGTGTTTGGCGATGACGTATTTGGATTTTGCCAACGGCGGATAGCCGCCGAGGGCAGAGGATTTAGGGCCGCAGATGGTGGTGATATCGTTGTTTGGTGGATGGAATTGAAAGACATTGGTACGATAGACCTCTGGATGTTGGGTCCAGATTGTGGCGATGTATTTGGGATCATTGGTATGGTAGTATTGTGAAAGACAATCACGATCGCGGCCGGTGAGGGAGATGATGCTGGCGTCATGGAGCATCCTAAGAAGCTCCACGCCGCTGGGACCGACAAAGCAAGAGTCGATCTTTTCTTCTTGACCGCCGCGTGCTTCGCCGAGGATGAAGATTGGCGGGTTAGTGGAGGGCATCGGCGTCAGCGAAGAGAGTGTCGACAGTGAAGGAATTTTCTTGTTTTAGAAGTTCAGAGAAAGCATCGAGGGTATAGGTTGGAGGGGTGTCTGCTGCCTCATGGAGCTCGACGGTGACGTTTTCCTCGCCGAGCAGCGCGTAGCCGGCTTTGTCGTGCCAATTGTCGGAATGGTTTGCGCCGCCGGAGAGTATGCGGGAGGTTTTTAACGCATCGAGATCGAGAGCTTCTTTTTGGACTGTGGTGAGATTTGCCCATCCGGGGCAGGCTCGGTAGAAGTCTTTCAAGGTTTGGGAAATATGGGCGTTGAGTGAGAAATCGCCGTGGATAGCGTTGCGGTCGGAGAGAGTTTTCTGGATGGTCATGGTGAGTTGGTTCCTATATTGGTGGGAGGGAGGGTACCGATAATGGTATCGGTACAGGTATCGGTACCCCCTACCGCTTACGTTACTCTACCGCTAACGTGCGGACAACT
The DNA here is from genome assembly GCA_021790495.1 of Actinomycetes bacterium. Taxonomy (GTDB): domain Bacteria; phylum Actinomycetota; class Acidimicrobiia; order Acidimicrobiales; family Acidimicrobiaceae; genus Acidithrix. The sequence continues at coordinate 2,200 of JAJYGZ010000030.1, read as the reverse complement.
TCGGCAAAGACCTTTTGTCCGTCGTCGCTAGCACGGTGTTTGACGACAATGCCGATGTTGGCGTTGACACATTCTTCGCTGCGGGCGCGCCGGCTCATGGGGAGCTTGAGGTCGATACCGCAATCTTGATGGAATTGATCGAGCATAAACGCGGAGTCTTCTGTGATCCAATATTTACGCTTGATGGTTTTGTTTTCACAGCCTCCCATAGCGGAGAGTTCATCGGAGTCAACATCGTCCTCGGCTTGGATGATGCGGAAGGTAAAGCCGATAAATGGGGTGCCTTTCTTTTCTGATTGGCCATATTCGGGGCGGCCTTGGATGACTGCGACATAGGTGCCGGCTGGTAGAACAGGCGGGGCCTTGACTTCGGTGGGGGCTTCGTCGAGAATATCTGCGAAGTTTGTCATTTAGGTTTTCTCACAAGGGTTATAGTTTGGGGTTTTGTGGTGCTGGCGTTTGGCGTATCGGTGACGGTATCGGTATCGGTATCGGTCCCTCTTACGGCAAGCGCTTCTTGGTAGCTAGGCGATGCTAGCTGTTTCGGCGGCTGCCCACGAAGCGCGCTGAAAATGGTTGCGAGGCCGGTATCTGTGGGGAGGTTTTTGTTTAGTTGATCCGGCCGCGTATTGGCGAGGTCGATCATACGATCAGAGACAAGCTGGATTTCGCGTTTGTCGTTTTTGTTAATATAGCGGATATAGTTTGGAAAATACTGCGGGATCTTTGGCGAGAGCTTCTGGCCGACGCCTTGGGGGTAGATCTTACGGGTGCCATCGGGGTTGTCTTGATAGATGCCGTGGCAGATAACGATGACGTTGACGTTGAAAGTCGGACTGTTGAGCAGAGCGAGGAACCTTTCAACGTCGCCTTGAGCGTTGCCATAGACAGCACGGCCGTCAAAATCGCCGGATTTGCCCTTTGGCATGATGGCTTCGTGAAAATCATAGGCGCCGTCGCAGAGTCGGGAGAGGCTGTCGATGACAAGGATGCAGTCATCGGGCCAATCAGCGGGAGGGCCGAGGTCGATGTCATCATATTTCCAATTATCGCACATTTTAAGGGTGTCAATCCAGACCTTGGGTTTGCCGTCGATGACCATGCCTGTTGGCGATGGTTTGTATTTATCGGATAACGAGCGAAATTCGACATTGGCGATATTGTCGGGGCAACGCTTAAGGATCTGGCCCTCGAGAACATAGAGAAGATGATCGAGATCAAGGATGCGGAGATGGTAGCCGGCTTCGACAAGGGATACGAGCGAGCTGGTTTTGCCGGATTTAGAGTCGCCGAGAAGTAGGAGTTTGACGATATTGGGTTGGTGGTTAGAGAATGTGGACATGGTAGGTTTGTTCCGGGGAGGAGGTTAGCGTTGATGGGAAGGGTTGACCTTGAGGTTGGGGTCTGACGTTGGGGCTATGGACCGCTGAAAATCAGCACAACGAAAGCGGCTGTCGGTGATGTCGTTGACAATAGGCGAATTAGCGTTGTAACAAATGCCCTCATGTGTGCGGCGGCGGAGCCAAAACATGCAGGTTTCGCAGCAGTTTGGGGGCCATTGTGCCCAAGATGGTGTTAGCGTGGCTTGAGTGGGTTCCATCGTTCATCGGGCTCCAGTTTGTTGAAATCTGCCGCGAGGAATTTCTCGCGAATGGAGGGGGTTTTGGAACAAACTTCACGGAAGCGGCAACCGCCGAATTTATCACAGGCCGTATCGTTCATTGGCCAGTAGTTGTTGTTGGCATAGTATTCAGCATTGACAAGTAGGATGCGAAGATCGTGTAGCCATTCTTCAAGCTGATCATCGGTGCGATAGGTCCAGCCCCGAACAAAACGGTTGGGCTTGTCAAGCAGGATTTGAGCAGCGTCGATGATGACACCGCGGATAGGCGCATGGAGCATGATCTTGCCAGCCAAGGTATAAAGCGTCATCTGGTTTGACGGCTCCCATTGGCGAAAGTAGTGATCGGATAGGGTGCTGGTGGTGGTTTTACGATCCATGACGAAGAGTTGATCGTTGAATATTACGACACGATCAAGGTGGCCACAGAGAATGTAGGGATGGGCGAGGGGCGCGTTGGGTTTTCGGGGTGCGGAGGTACAGGGATCGGTTATCGGTCCCCAATCGAGTGAGAACCTAAAGCTGAGTTCGACGGCGGGTTTGCCATTGTTGCAGGTATAGGTTTCCGCAGGGTCGTTG
>JAJYGZ010000173.1 GCA_021790495.1 Actinomycetes bacterium | reverse complement strand
CCATACCTGGGCTGCGGCCATAGGGATCGTTGGAAACAAGATCCCAGCGGCCGGTGATATTGGGTTGCTCAAAATAGCCTCGGCGGCGAAGGAAGTTGGGGGCAGAAGCGGTAGCACCGCCTTGGGTGGAGGTTGAGCCACCCCATTCCCAATAGCACTCGCGGAATTTGAAATGGGTCGAGAAGCCAAATTCGCGGGAGCGCCCATCGTCGTTGGGCTCGATAGAATGGGCGATGATTAGTTCGCGGGTGAGGTTTGCGCCGCCGGGATCGTCGTAAAGGGCTTGGATGGAGGTGGAGCAGTTGTTGTAGCCGAATTCTTTGACGCAAGCATCGACGGTCATGGTGAATTCGCGGTAGAATATCGTCGGGCGGTATTTGTTGTCGATGTCGACGTAGAACTCGCCGAGGCAGGGATTGTTGCAGTTGATAACGTTTTCGAAATCTTCGTAGATCAGCATTGAGGCGGTGCCGAAGATCACGAGGTCGAAGTAGAATATGGCGATTGAGGTGTAGAAATTGGACTCGGCGAATATGAGGTAGAGAATGCGTTCACATTCAGCAAGCCAGAGCGAAGTTGGCGAGGTTTGGGTCGAGTCGAAAAAGCCGATTTTGAATTTGAACCAACGGTCGATGGGGGAGGATTTTGAGGATACAAGGCCACTGCCGAGGTTGCGGGCGAAAATGCAACCCGAGGAGTCGAGGATGTGTTGATTGATCTGTGCGCCGCGAGCCATGAGGTTGGGGGTGATGAGCCAACGATAGCGGCGGGGGAGGAAATAGTCGGCTAACTCGCGCCAATGCACCCACCACGAATAGCGGTTGACACGGAGCCCGATGATGCGGCCGTTGACATAGCGATGTAGGCGTTCGTCGGCGGCGGCCGATGGCGAGGGCGGTTGACGCGAGGCTGGCCCTGGGGCTTGGCCTTGGCCTTGACTCTGCCCCTTGGGGCCCGACGTTGGCTGATGTTTGAGGCTTGTGGTTGCCATCAGCGGCTGGCTCCGATAGGCAGCGTGGGGCCCGAGCCTGACGGAGCGGTGTCGGGTTTGATCGCGGTGTCGGGTTTGATCAAGCGCCCTTCGTTATGCATCATGGCAGCCGCTATCATTGTCCATGTGGGTGATGGCAGTTGGATTGTGGGTTGCTGCCGTTGGGAGCTGAGTGGTACAATCATTGGCCTAACAGTGATTTGGTAGCAGCAACGTTTTGTTGAGCAGGTGACGCTGCCGCTGCAAGAAAGCTTGGTCCGCCAGCGCCTGTTTTATATGTAGATGCTAATCCTTGTGATGACTGAACTGGTGGTGCAGCGGCAGCGAGGGCTGGAGGCGGAGTTGGCGATGGCGCTGGTGCAACTGGTGTTGGCGGTGGTGGATGGCTGCCAGAAAGGAAACCACCAATTGCTGAGAAAGCATGGCCAACGCCTTCGAGAAGTGGATGAACGTAGCAGCAAGGGATTTGGTTATGGATTGCGTCTCTCATGTTCCCCACATTCTTTCTTCTGAGTAAGGGTCCCACTCGGTTTCGACTAGGGATTGTTGAGGGTAGTCACCACCTGCGTTGGCGTTGGCTGCGACTGGGCCCCCGAATGTAAGGGCGAGAGCATCGAGATCGTCGAGGACAAGGCCGGGGTTATCGGCGAGGAGATCGTCTTTAGAGACAAGAGTAATGAGGCCGGTGCGCTCCGGGACGGTGTAGCGGATCGAGAGCATAGCGGTGCGGAGATTTGTGTCGTTGGGTAGGGCGCCAGATTTGATCCATTGACGGAGCGCGCCATACATTGCGGCGCGTTTGTTGGCGTAGCGTTCACCTGCGGTGTCGAAGATGAGACCGGTGATGTCGTCACGGCCGCCGAACTGGATGCCGGAAACAAATAGGCGCCGCTCACGGCATTGGTCGACAACACCGCCGCCAACACCGCCCTCGTCGATGAAGATTGCATCGGGGCGATAGCGAAGCCAAGTTTCGAAAACGTGGTTGGTGAGTTCGACGGTGGATAGGCCGCTGAAGGATTGACGCTCGATGGTACGAGCGTCACGGCCCTTGCGAGGGAAGATGACGGAGTTATTGGCACCGAAGCGAGCGACATCGACACCGATGGCGAGTGGGGTAGAGCGATCGACGTAGGGAACCTCGCGGGACATAGCGGCTTCGATTTCCTCGGCGGGAAAGAACTCGAACAGGCCTTTGAGGGGGAATTGGCCGAGCCAGCGGACACGGACTACATCGTTGTCTTCGCCGCCATAGGCTGCGATTTGGCGGTTGATGTAGGTTTTATTGGTGATAGCAACGTCGCGGGAGTCGATTTGGTAATGGGTCCAGAGATCGGCGAAGCGGCCGCCAGAGAAACATTCGCGGAAGCGCCCGATGTTGCGGGTGGGGTTGCCGAAAACAAGCCAGATGATTTGGGTATTGGAGTCGGTGAGCGCGCCTTCGGCGGTTTCCCAAATGATGTCGTCGATTTCGCTGGCTTCGTCGAAGATCATCAGCAGCCGCTTGCCTTGGTTGTGGAGGCCGGCGAATGCAGCGGGGTTTTTCTCGGACCACGGCACGGCATCGATGCGCCACGTGCGTTCGCGGGATGGATCGCGGGAGAGTAGGGCAGTGGCGGTGAGGGAGAAATGCTCGGGCGCAAACCAACAGAGGTTGAACCATTTACCGAGTTCGGCCCAAGTTTTGGTTTTGAGCTGGTTCTCGGTGTTGGCGGTGATGACGCCCCGAGGGTCGGGAAAGGTCATGAAGGCCCAGAGGATTAGCTGAGCGGCGGTGGCGGATTTGGTGACGCCGTGGCCTGAGGCGACTGCTTCTTGGATTGCGGTGTTGAGATCTAGGAGGCCGTCACGGATGCGGAGCATCAGATCGCGCGCCCAATCCATTGGGCCAGCGAAATTGGCGAGGACGGTGTTGGGTTCACCCCAAGGGAAAGCGCCCATGGTGAATGCAAGGGGATCATTGGCGACAGAGGCCAGCCAGTCGAAGAGTTCGGCGGTTGCGGTTTCGGCGGGCATCGGCGGCATCGGCGGTGTCCTTAATGGCTACGCGGCGCAGCGGCGCCGAACTCGCCAGACGTACCCAGCGGCCGGGATTGCTCCATGGGGCTCGGGTCGCTGCGGCGATTGCGGCACATTACTATATCCCGCGGCGCGTGCTGCATAGCCCACAGGTCGCTTTGCTCCCAATCCATACCGGCGCTGCCAATACGATCCATTAGCATACTCTATACCCCTCTGACCCGCTGTGCTAGCTCGCTCAGCATACCATGGCTCACTGTCCCACTGCCATCAGCTCGCTTTGCTCGCACTCCATCGTCATACCCTTCCGCTGCCCTCTAGAGCTCTGACCCGCTCATCTAACTCGCTGCGCTCGCACCGCGATACCATGGCCCACGGGTCGCTGCGCTCGCTCAGCATACCCTTAACTCGCTTCGTCCTTGGGGCCCGAGGATGCGGCCCGACGTTGGGGCCCAAACATTTGAAGCCAATAGCGATGGTATACTTCGAAATTACCCCAAGCGTCCCAAGGAGAGCGACGGTTGATACCGTCTTGCCCTGATATTCGTGGCGGTGAAATTGCCCAATGATGTTTGTGCCAGAAAATGTTAGCACGAGAGCGCCGTGGATGGCTTCGGCTGGGCTCAAGTGGAGGAGGTTGGTTTGAGCCCAGCCGAAAGGCGTGACTGGGGTTGTCACGCCTCAGGGTTAGCAACAGTTGAGGGAACAAGTTGCTTTTCCACCCTGAATTAAATGCGTTTAGAAACTCGGGTTTCAAATGTATATCCTTCAACGGTAGCGGATCGTTGCCGAGCTGCTTCGAGCTTAGCGGCGAAATCGACGTTGATGTTGAGGTTCTTTTGAACTTTGCCAAAGCCGGTGCGGTCGGCGGCATCACGAGAAATGGCAAGGAGTTCCCGTGTTGGGAGTGGAGTATCGGTTTCGTCGGCAGCGTCGAGTTTGTCGGAAATCATTCGTTCGGCTTTGTTACGATTGGCGCGGACGGTGTTGAGATAAGTGGTTTCGCCATCAAGCCAAGCGTCGGTGATCTTGCCACGATAGCGAGCGATGAGTTCGCGCATGGATGGATCTTGGAGGAGTATAGCAATGCGACTGTAGCTATAACCTGTAGCTTCGGCGATTTCGCCGTTAGAAATACCAGATGCTGCAAGACGTGCTACCATATGATGTGAGTCGCGAAGTCGCGCAAGGAGGACTCGACTGGCGGGTTTGTGAAGCAGCAACATATCGTCTTTGGTGATAGGACGAACATTGAGAATTCGCGGTGAACGCGATTTACGGCCGCATATCATAACGGCACCTGAAGTTGTAGAGTTGGGCGCGAGGGCGGGGCTGGCTTATGTGTGGTATTGTATCGCGGCTCGTAATGGGCGATGAGTTTTTGCTCAAGGGCATCGAGCCGGTCTGGCGCGGCTGGTAAGACGAGAATTTCGTCAAATACCACGCCGTGTGATTTCATCCACGGGGGCGCTTTACGGCGCGCAAGGTTTTTATGGGTATAGATCCTAGAACGG
>JAJYGZ010000010.1 GCA_021790495.1 Actinomycetes bacterium | reverse complement strand
AGTACGCGCTTCTGGGAAGCGATACATTTCGCGCTCCTTGTCGCGGTTTTAGCTTTTGATGCCAGCCTCTTGGGCTGGAAACCATTTCCACGGGGAAAGCTATCGGCCATTCGCATCATCGGCGCGTGGCTAAACGCCGGATTTTACGCGGCTTTCATTGGCGTTGACGGCTTTGCCTCAGCGGTTCTTTCGAGAACGCTCCCGCCGAATTTGGCTCAAGAGGCAGTAACCAGCTTGTTCGCAAGCCCACTTATTGGCGCGCTCGGCTGGGTTGGAGGCGCCGGATGGATCCTGAGCGCAGCTGCCATTATCCGTCAGCGCCAAGTCAGCGGATTGGCGATTGGGCCTTCGATACTGTTGATCGTCGGAACGGTGTGGTTGTTCGCTTCGCACGCTCCGCCCTTTGGCGTTATCGCAGGGGTGTTGATTGCGTCCGGCGCGACGTGGGCAGCGCTCGAAAAGGCGCCGAGCTAAACCGCTTTGGTGGGAAGACAGCTATCCCCAGAAGAGTTGTCCACGAGAGGCTTGAAGCCGCGACGAACTCTGGCGATCTGAGTGGTCAGCAACGGCGAGCCAGCAAGAGCCGGAGCCGTCAAATACTCCCCCGGCACCAGCTGCTCAAGGCTTGCAGGCAACAAGCGAGCGCCGCGCCCCGCCGGTACCGGTATTTCACCTACCGAGATATCCGAAGGTACCAGGAGATGTCCAGAAGCAAGATTGTGCCGTACTACCAGGACCGCCTCTGACGGGGGCGCACTTTGCACCGCCCATTGCGCCGCTCCGAGGATCCCGATGGCAACGGTCGCCGCCACCCACCTCATCGCTTCGCCTTTATAGCCGGATTCTGCCTCTGCTTCACGCCCCCATCGAGATCCACCTGGCTCTGTGTTCCTCCTAGTTCGACTTCATGGATCAGCCGTCGCAACCGCCTCAAGCTAATCGCTCCGATGGCTTCGAGCTTCCCATCGATAACCAGGGCCGGACAAGCAAGTATCCCGTACTTGCGACCTCGCTGCGGGTCTATGCTGAGATCGACTTCCTCGACCTCGATGCCAAGTTGATCCTGCGATATGAACTGCAACGATTCGCGGATCGTGACACAGGCAGAACATCCTGGAACACTAAATAGCTCGATCTTCAAGTAACCCTCCCACCCTTCGCCGCTCGCCCCATTGATGGCGCCGAAGCGCGAAAAGACTCATTGGTACAATCGCTAAGCCAGCAAATGCCCACGGCGCCCACCACAGCCCAGCTGGCAGCGGCCCTCCGCCCGCATCAATCTCGCTCAATTGGGGTCCTCCAAGAAACGCGAGAAAATGGTTCCAGCCTGCGTGAACGACCGTCGCCTCCCACCAAGGGTGCGCAAGAGCCATAAATACGACAATTCCGGCGCCCAGCACCACCAAGGTCGCGCCGGTGGAACGCTCAACGGCTTGGCGCTTGCGTACTATCGCGCTGGTGGCATCGAGCCCAAGCATCGCGGCTACCGCGATGGCCAGGATCGGTGTCACCCGTCCGAGGCCTTGCGCCAGTCCAATTGCAGCGCCGTAAGCGGGACTTCCCGAGGTGGCGACGCCCGTGAGCAAGAGGTACCAAGGCGGACAGGGACATCCCAGCCCCGCATTTCCCAAAAGTAGCCCGAGGAGAAATGCCTGGATCACTCCTGGCTTGGAAAATACCCTCCCGCCAAGTCGAACACCGAAATTCGGCACGCGTATCTTAAGCAATCCCAGTTGGGAACAGCCAAACATCCAAGCTGCCGCGCCGCCCATTAGCCACATGGCTTTGGTAGTAGTGGTGACCCCAATGGAGCTTCCCAACTCGGCCACCAAAGCCCCGTATACCGCGAGAGTCACGGTAATACCGGCGCCGAACCCAAGCGCTACCAGCACTCCTTGGCGCAACTCGCGAGCCAGCACTAGCGGCACCATGATCAACACCATCGGCAATGTGCAAGGAAGCACCAGCATGGTCATGCCCGAGAGATAAGACGCGGCTAGTCCGGCTCCCCGCAGATCCGCTCCGCCCGCAACATACATCTCAGATGCCACAAGGATGCCAAGACCAGCGGTCGCAGTGACAATCGCTAAACCGATTCTTCGCCGAGACTTTTCAGTTCTTACCGCGCCATTTCGGGTCACGACAATTGCCGACTCCGCCTCATCGGACACGATGTCGACAACACGCGTAACGTCAGCCATTGTGGACCCAGGAGTAGTCAGTCGGAGCAATCCCGACCGGATCGGTGCCCACCTTGATAATACTGGTGAGGGCGAAGGTCTTGGTATTGATGTCGGCGACCGAATTTACGCCCTCGAGACTTACAAAGAGCTTGTTCCCGTTGTAGGAAAATGCAGCCACGCGAGGAAGTCCGCCTACTGGCAATGTAATGGTATGGACGACATTGAACGTAGTCGTATCGACCACACTCACTTGGGAAGAAGTCCGATCCAAGACAAAGTCATATCGGCTATTGGGGCTGAACTCGTCGGTATGGGCCCCCAATCCCAATCCGTTTAGCTGAGTCACGGACTTTATCAGTTTCGGCTGGGTCGGATTCGAAAGGTCGAAGTAAAAGACTGAGCCGTTCCCAGCTGCGCTTTCAACCGCCCAGATCTTTCCATTCCACGATACGGTTCCCATGAACGGCTTGACGAGCCCGGGTACGCTCGCCTGATAGACGGTGTCTCCCGTAGTGGTGTCGACAACCTGGATCTGATTAGTAAGCAGATCGGGTATGTAGGCATATTGTCCCGAAGGGCTCAAGCTCACGTCGCATAGGCCGGCCTTGTTGGGCACCGTCACCGAGCGAGTCACCACACCAAATTCTCGGCTTGCAGGATTCATGTTGACCCACGAAATCTGGTCCGTGGATCTGCCTACCAATAGGCCGGTCTTGCCATTGGGCATTATTGCCGCCCAGATTCCTTTGGCTGCCGCCATATTTATCGTCGCAGCCGCCTTGAGATTCTGGTCCTTGAGAACAACCACTTTGCCTGGCTCGGGAACCAGAAGGTACCCGCTGCCAAGGCCGTACTGGTTAGAAGGGTAGAGGCCATAGGCAGGGAAGGGAAGGTTCTGGACCACTTTTACGGTGGCCGTCGAGGGGTCGATAACGCTGACCGTGCCGTCACCTTTGTTAAAGGTGTAGATGAGATCCGCCGGTCGAACTTGCTGGCCCTTGCTAATCGAGGTCGTCGTCCCGCAGGCCGCGCCGATGACCGCGGTAACCGCGACCACCGCGACTCTTTCTAGTTTCTGCCAGCGCGTACGAGAGGCGGGGCGCTTGATTATGGGCCTAAGAGACATGTTTAGATTTCCTTTCATCCCCCGACCTCCGTGGTAAAGGGCCAATAAATGATCTGGTCGTACTTTGCAATAAGCGCAAGCAATGTTCTGCCGTCGCTATGGGTTCCCAATAGACGCACGATGTCAGCTTCAGGACCGCTAAGCGCGCCGACGGCCGGGTCTCCCTCTGGCCCAATAACGACGTGGGCAATTTTGCGCCGTGGGATGGAATGCTCAAAATGTGATGACATGGTCGTAGCCCTCCAGCCTCGCAATGATCTCTTGCCATGTGACGGTCTGCACTCGAGGATCCTCAAAGGTTGCTAGCACCGGGACTTCGTCGATTTCCAAGGAGTCGAGATGCAAGGCGATCTCGTCAGTCTCGGGCAACGAGGACCCCAGCAGGAGTACCTCTACCTCGCTATCACCAAGTCCAAGTGCCGAGGCCATTCTCAGGCCCTCCGGAGCGCGCCCTTCTCGGATCAGTGCCGCGACACGAGGTACACCAAAGGACTCAGATGCATGTAACAAGAATGGCTCCACTTTTCCGCCTAGAGACTTACCACGTGGGTCGCGTCGTGGACCATGATGGCATTTTGATACTGGCCCCCCGCGACGATTCTCTCTGGAGTTTCAATCCCCCGCGATCGAGCGCTCAAGTCACAAGCGGCATAGGTCCCCTCGGGAAGAGACGCCATCCAACTTGCGTCCTCGAGCAGGCGGGTGGCTTCGTCCATGAAGAAGACGCTGACGGGGATGCCGAGTCGGTCAGCTTCGCTCAGCAGCCCCTCGAGAATTGCGCGACTGGCGGCATGAGTCACGAAAACGGACAATGGTCCGCCATTGAAAGCCGCAACGATTTCGGCATCGCTCACGGTCGATATCTCATCGGTAGATAGCACCACTCAGCAACCGCCCAACCCGGCTGGGCCACTGTGCGCTCCGGCGCCACCTTGCCCGGCGTTCATCTGCCAATATGGCGGCGGAGCTTGGTTCAGGTAGCTCATGCCATGAAAAACCACCCAAATGGGACTGGCCAACGCGAAGACCGCGACCGCGATCACCAAGGCCTTCACGAACAGACTTCCGAGCGACTTACGCCCGGACTTGGACGTGTCATGACTCCCCGATTGGGGAATTGCCATTGTACTCAATTTTGCCCGCCTCCTCTGTTGCGCTGGGGCATGTCTCTTTCTTTGCGGATGAACAGATGCCAAGCGAGCGAGTCACGCTCAGTGCAGAGGTGCAGCGCGCC
>JAJYGZ010000236.1 GCA_021790495.1 Actinomycetes bacterium | reverse complement strand
TTCCGATCTGGTAAACCCTTAGCCATTTCGATACCAATTTCCGTTTTTCTTTCGCCAAACTAAAGATCGACCGGTGAATTTTTGCAGATAAGCCACCCTTGCCGTCGCAGCGCGAATAGCGCCACGCGATACAGAGATCCCTCTGGACCGCCAATCGTTCGCACCAGTGGCCTTACCTTCCATCCTCCCGAACCAAGCTCGGAAGATCTCCGCCACTTATCCAAAGAGCTACGCCGCTTCCCTAGGCGCCCGCTGGTAAAAACCGCCGACAACCCACGGCGCGGATATTGCGCAAGGACCATGCCACTCGCGGAATTCCAGCCAACCGGGGACCTAAAGCGATTGCCGATGGATTTCAAATTGCGCAAAAGATAATTGCCGACATGGTGCAACGCCGACGACGCCTGTTCAGCCATTTTCCACCCTGAGGTCGCGTCCGCCGGTGACCAAAGCGCGGCACCCGTTTCACGCTCCGAAAAGGAAAGTTTGAATCCGATCGAAAATGCGCAGTAACCTCATCGTGCTGTGGCAACACTGGCGCTGAGCTAAGGGCGAGACCGATAAATGTGGTTTCGTACCGGGCGTTCGTACCGATAACCCCGAGCGTCACCTCGGAAGAGTCAAGCGCTCTCGCCGCGCGACAACACGGCGCTAATTCGCGCGCAAACTCGCTCAGCTGGCACACTCACAGTTCGAACCATATACCCGAACTTTCAAAGAACTCCCAGCGCATGCGTTCCGACTACATTGCGCTGCGAAGGCCAACGAGTTTTTTTATGAAACCATTTCTCAGCGAATACCCAGTCAGGCCGGGGCTAACCACTGCACCTGTAGTGAATAAATGACCTATGGCAATTTTCCGCAGCGCAATAAGCATCGAGACCCCTTTCTTCAGTGGACTTCAATCTCAAACAGTATGATTCGAAACTTTTGAGGCCGGGAACGTTCCACAATGCGAAACTGGGCACTTACCGTCTCAAATTACCGAGGGCTACCAAAGGTTAGGAATAATTAAAATCAGCTGTTAATAGCTAAACTTTGCAAAGCAATTGCAAGAGTCTGATTATAATAACTCTCTATGGCAGCAACTAAAACAGAAACTGAGCATGACGTAGCCAAGGACTCGTCTGCGCGGGCGCAAGCAAAAATAATTCGTGAATACCTTGAGGCGATTGAGCGCAATCGCCCGCGCCGTGGGCGCAAAAGGACCCGCGATACGGTTGAGAAGCAGCTTGGCCAAGTGCAAGGACTTCTTGAAGACGCCGAGCCACTAGATCGCCTGCACTTGATACAGCGCAAGATCGACCTTGAGACCGAGCTTGAAAACCTCAAAAACAAGGTGGACATCCGAGATCTCGAAGCGCGCTTCATCGCCTCTGCCAAGGAATATTCGGACCGCAAAGGCATCTCTTATGATGCTTGGCACGCATTGGGTATCCCCAACGAGGTGTTAGAGCGAGCTGGAATTGGCGTACCCAGAACAACGACGCGACGTCGTCGCAGCTCCGCTCAGGCCGCTATTTAGGATTCCGTATCAGGTTTGTCTACCGATCAGAAGCGTCGGTCCGCGTGGTGCGGGATCGAGGGTTTCTCGTAATTTAGCCATAGTTTGGATCTCTGCAAGAATCCGGAGCGTAGCAAAGCCTTGACTTGACTTGGCACCTGCTTTGGCCGATTTCCACTGCTGTATCGGTAAGTCGCCCAACACCATATACATCTGGCCAAAGCAGGACAGATCAAGTTCGATCTTGCTTGTCGATAGGCCGGGGGGATCGCTTGGACCTTTAGCTGCCCCCAAGTCATCTCCCGACTGGGCAATTGCGCGATGCCAAGAGAGCTAGTTGGGGTCGAAATTTATTAGACGTAGGCCGATTCGATAAGACCGGCAAAGATCGATCGGCCATCGATACCGCCGACGAGTTCTTCGACCGCTCGCTCGGGATGCGGCATCATTCCTACCACATTCCCAGCCTCATTCGAAATAGCCGCGATCGAATCCACTGAGCCATTGGGGTTGTCGACATAGCGCAGAACGACCTGGTCGTTATCCAACAGCGCCTTATGGGTCGCTTCGTCGCAGGTGTAATTTCCCTCAAAGTGGTTTATCGGCAATGATATCATCTGTCCTGGTTGCATCGCAGAAGTCACGACCGAGCGGCTGGTAACGACCGAAAGCAGACTCTGCGAACAGATGAAGCGAAGACCGCTATTTTTCTGCAGCGCTCCAGGCAACAGTCCGGCTTCAGTTAGAACTTGGAACCCATTGCAAATACCTAGAACCGGGCGACCGGATTTAGCGAGTTTGACGACCGAGGACATAACGTTCGAAAAGCGGGCGATTGCTCCTGGCCGGAGGTAGTCGCCATGTGCAAATCCGCCCGGCAAAACAATGGCGGAACAGTCCTCGAGATCGGTGTCGCCGTGCCAAATCAGCTTTGCCTTGGCGCCGAGGAGCCCCAACGCACGCACGACGTCGTGCTCGCAATTGGTGCCGGGAAAGACCACGACTCCGATCGAGGGGGCCACGCTAAGCGGAGGCCGAAGCCAGCAGGTCGCGAACTCTAAAATCCTCCAACACCGGGTTGGACAAAAGCTGTTCGGCGATCTGACTCACCACGTCCGCGGCAGCGTTTTCATCTTCTGCCTGCAAATGAAGGCGAAATAGCTTGCCAGTTGCCACCCTCTGCACGGACCCGTATCCGAGAGAGATCACGGCGTCCATTATTGCTACTCCTTCAGGATCGGATACTCCGTCCTTGAGTAGCACCTCTACGACAGCTTCGTACTTCAAGTCGAAATACTCCGTTTACTAGATGGCTTCGGAGGCAAAAAGGACCCCCAAAGGATGCGACCAACCTCACACCCTAATCGCCGACGTCGCTCCGCGCTGTCGAAGTGGCCTGTGCAGCGTCAGCTACCCACAGCGCTATGTCGCTACCGGTAATCATTTCGTAGACTTCCCTATAACGCTGAGAAAGCGACGCGAGCACCTCGGGCGGTATGTTCGGCGGCGGCGGCGTCTTATCCCATCCAGTCCGTTCGAGGTAGTTCCGCAGTGGTTGCTTGTCGTACTGTACGGGTTCGCTACCCGGCACATAACTCGCGCTCTTCCAGAATCTCGATGAGTCAGGAGTCAGCACTTCGTCGCAGAGTACGATCTCGCCGTCGACATAGCCGAATTCGAACTTCGTGTCGGCGAGAATAATCCCGGCATCTCGCGCAATTTGCGCACCGCGACGATAGATCGCCAAGGAAAGCTCTCCGAGGCGCTCGACCAAAGTCGCGCCAAATAGACCCTTGGCCGCCTCGATCGAAATATTCTCGTCGTGGCCGAGATGGTTCTTGACTGACGGACAAAAAAGCGGCTCGTCGAGACGAGAGGCCAGCAGCATGCCTGAATCGAGGGTTTTGCCATGCACGGTCGAACTCAAGTTGTACTCTTTGAAGGCGCTCCCGGCCAAATAACCACGGACAATGCACTCAAGTTCAACCATCTCGGCCTCAGCCGCAATAACGGCTCTGCCCAGGAACTCTTCAGGGAAATCTTCGCCCATAGCGCCGGAACTGGGGAACTTCTCTACTAGGTGATTAGGGACGATATCGGCGGTATTTTCCATCCAGAAACAGCTCATTGCGGTGAGAATCTGACCCTTAGCCTGCACAGTCTCGTTCATCACCACATCAAAGGCCGAAACTCGGTCGGTAGCTACCATCAGCAGACGCTTGGGAGCGAGGCGGTCCAACTCATAGACATCTCGCACTTTGCCAGAATAGATATGGCGCACGTTGGGCTCCTTCGTCTCGCCTTGTTAGGAGGTCTCGCCGGGCCGGCGTGCCCTCAGCACGCGGATAACTTCCTGAGCCGCGTCAACCGTAATTCCGGCGTTGGCCAAAACCCGCCGTTCGTCAAATGCCTGGGCGAGAACCTCGTCGGCCAAATACACGCTCGCCATCCCAACTAAAACGTCTCGCAGTGGTCGTCTAGTGCTTGCGGCCTCGCTCGCCGCGGACTGCACGATCCGGTACGCCTCGTCGCGCGAAAGACCCGATTCGACCAGAGCGAGGAGGAGGGATTGGGAGTAGACCAGCCCATATGATGCCGAAAGATTCTCCCTCATGCGGTGCGGGTATACCACCAGACCCTCCATCAGCTTGGTGAATTTTACGATCATGTAGTAGGCCAATATCGAAGCGTCGGGGATCACGACTCTTTCCACCGAGGAGTGCGAAATATCTCTCTCGTGCCACAGGGCAATATCCTCGAGCCCCGCGATCAAGTAACCCCTCATCACCCTCGAAAGTCCGACGAGACGCTCAGAAAGTATCGGGTTGCGCTTATGGGGCATCGCCGAGGATCCTTTTTGGCCGGGCTTAAAGTACTCCTCCGCCTCTTGAACCTCGGTGCGCTGTAAATGGCGAATCTCGGTCGCAAAAGCTTCGATCGAACTCGCAAGGCTTGCCAACGCGTAAAGGTACTCGGCATGGCGGTCGCGTGCGATCACTTGGGTGGCCGGAACCGCACGGAGCCCGAGAGCCTCGCACACCGAC
>JAJYGZ010000320.1 GCA_021790495.1 Actinomycetes bacterium | reverse complement strand
TTTCGCCCACGATCGAGGCATTCCGCCAATAATTGGGTGCCGCAGATAACTCCGCAACCGTCGGACAACTATGCGCAGAAGTGCTGGCAATCACTCGGCCGCGGCAAGTCGCGTCGTAGAAGCAAAAGCTGGCTGTGGGCTCTTTGAGTTGGCCTGCGCCGTATTGCGCTTCGGCTCAGCAGGTCGATATCGGCGCCAGAAGTTGTCTCAAATTGCATTAAGGCATTCCCGGTCGATATGCTGTTCCTCCGGGCGAGCCTGGCTTTTCGGGACCGATGTCGCGTCTTTATTGGATCCGCCGCGCCGAATTCGGCGAAGGGATCCGAGATTTCACCCATCTCGGGCCTGCGCTTTCCACGCGCAAGGCTTGGAGAGTTGCGCTAGTGACGCCAGCGCAAAGCCTCAGATTGCCGGAAGGACCGTCGTGCGCCTAGGAATTGACAAATCATTGGATTCAAAGGTCGGTGCCGTGGCAAGCGGCGTCGCGGTGGTGGTCTGGGGTTTCGGCAACGTATTGGTTCGGGTGATTCCGCTTCCCGGGCCGACGATCTCGTTCTATCGCCTCTGGCTTGGCGCCGCCCTTGCGCTTGTCTTGATGCTTCTGTTGGGGCGGCGCATCGATTTTTCGGTCTTTCGCGCCTCGATTGCTGGAGGAATCGCATTTGGCCTCAACAGCATCCTCTTCTTCACGGCGGTCAAGTACACCTCGCCGACCACGGCAACGGTAATAGGAACGTTGCAACCGGCGATCTTGCTCGTCTTCGTCGGAAGGCTCTTTGGCGAAAAAGTCCGAAGGGCGGCCGTTATGGCTAGCGTCGTGGCGCTAGTCGGAACCGTTGTCGTAGTTCTTGGCGCTCCGCAAAGTGGACACGACTCGCTCTTCGGCGATCTCCTCGCGGTAGCGTCGCTGCTCAGCTACTGCGTCTATTTTGTGGCGTCAAAAAAAGCTCGCGAGCATGTAGGCACCTTGCAGTATCAGCTGGCGATCCAAGTCGTGGCGGCGTTGGTTGCCACTCCTGTCGTTTTCATGACTCGAAGCACCCTTGGGACTACCGGCCACGATTGGCTCCTCATTGCTCTTTTGGCGATCGTCCCGGGCGGAGGGCACTACCTGGTGAATTGGGCACATAAGCACACGGAGCTTTCGCTGGTGTCGATCTTGACGCTCTTGACTCCGATTGCCACCATGCTGCTCAGCTATCCCATGCTTGGGGAATCTGTAACCGGTCTTCAAGTTGGCGGAACGGCGGTAGTGATTGTGGCGTTGAGTTTCGTCGTATTCAGATCTTCCTTGGCCGATGGAAGCCTGGTCGAAGTCTAGTTTCGCGAGGTGGGGGGTTAGCAGCGCTATGCTAACGGGTCGCTCAGTGAAAATCGCGCGACATCGAGCCGGTCGCTATATTCAATTCCTCGATCCGCTCTGCGATCACGTTGGTTACTCCAGAGCTGTTCTCGACTCTTCCATGCACCACCAGGGCATCGGAGAACCGCACTACCCTTCGAAACTTCTCCCATACGCTGATAGTGACGATCACATTGGCGAGTCCGGTCTCGTCTTCCAGGCTGATAAAGGTCGTACCCTTGGCGGTGGCGGGCCGTTGCCGATGGGTCACCACTCCGGCCACCTTGACCCTTGACCGGTGACGGATTCGGCTCAGCTCTGCGGTCTTCACCACTCCCTCTGACGCCAGGCCGTCTCTGAAAAAGTGCATGGGATGCGCTTCGGGGGTCATCCCAAAGGAGTAAATATCCAGATAGGTAATGTCTTTTTTAGTCATCTCCGGTAGTTCCGGAGCGGTATCGCCCAGTATCATCCCGGGCAGCGGGGTCAGCCTCTGGGGCGCAAGGGGTGCACTTACCCAAACTCCTTGTCGCCTAGAAAGCCCCGAGCTCGCGTCATTGGCGCCCAGACCCAACAGCGCCCCTGCCCTGGCGAGGGCCTCTATCTGCGATCTCGTCAAATTTGCCCGGATCGCGAGATCTTCAACACTGGCAAAAGGGGCTGCTGCGACGATTTGGCGCGCGGTCTCGCTGCCGATTCCCCTGATCTCGCCGATTCCGATCCTAAGAGCGGGACCAGAGGCAGCCGCATCTATCATCTCGGCAAGAAAATCCCCCGCAGCGACACCGGAGGGGCCAACGCCAGATGAGTCCCGCTGAGCCTCAAGCGTGCAGGATGACCCAGAGAAGTTGACATTGGGGCCGAATATCTTCACCCCGTGCCTCTTGGCATCCTCAATGAGGGTTTCACGAGACCAAAAGCCCATCGGCTGAGAGTTGATAATGGATCCATAGAAAGCGGCAGGGTAGTGGAACTTGAACCATGATGAGGCGTAGACCAGGTATGCAAACGACGCGGAGTGGCTTTCCGGAAAGCCAAAATTGGCGAAGGCCTTTAGCTTCTGAAATATCTCTTCGCCGATCTCCTCCCCGATGCCGTTAGCGGCCATTCCTTCAAAAAGCCTCTTCTTCAGTGCGTCCATCCGCTCTTTGGAGCGCTTGGAGCCCATCGCTTGGCGAAGCTGGTCCGCCTCGGCGGGGCTGAAGTTGGCAACATCCATCGCCATCTGCATCAACTGCTCCTGAAAGAGGGGGACTCCGAGGGTCTTCTTTAAGGACTTCTCTAGCAGGGGATGGAGATAGCTCACCTCCTCAACTCCGCTGCGTCGGCGTATATAGGGATGCACGGAGCCGCCTTGGATGGGCCCGGGGCGGATGAGGGCGACTTCTACCACCAGGTCATAGAAGCGAGTTGGGCGCAGCCTCGGGAGCGTCGCCATCTGGGCTCGGCTCTCCACTTGGAAAACCCCCACTGTATCCGCGGCGCAAAGCATCTCGTAAACGCAATCTTCCTGTTCAAGTAGGGCGATGTCTACATGATGGCCATCAAAGTCGCCAACCATGTCGACCATACGATGCAGCGCTTCGAGCATTCCTAGTCCGAGCAGGTCAAACTTTACCAGTCCCGCAATGGCGCAGTCATCCTTGTCCCACTGAAGAACACTCCGGCCTTCGCGCCGCGCCCACTCGGTCGGACATACTTCGACTATCGGGCGGTCACAAATCACCATTCCTCCGGTATGGATGCCGAGGTGCCTCGGTGAACTCTCCAGCTCTTGGGCGAGAGCCGAGAGAGCTCCGGGAACAGAGTCGTCGCTTGGCGCCGCGCTGTCTTTCGCGCCGGCGGCACGATTGGAGCTCGAGCGGTGGCGATCGAGACCTTTGGACCAGTTGTTGAGAACCGCGCTGGGGTACCCGAAGACCCTGCCAACGTCGCGGATCGCCGAGCGGGCCCGGTAAGTGATCACATTGGCCACTTGGGCTGCCCGATCGCGGCCATAAGTGCCATAGACGTATTGGATCACTTCCTCGCGCCTCTCGCTTTCGATGTCGACGTCGATATCGGGAGGACCGTCGCGCTCCGGAGAGAGAAAGCGCTCGAACAAAAGCCCCAGCGAGACTGGATCCACGTTGGTTATGCCAAGCGCATAGCAGACCGCGGAGTTGGCAGCCGAGCCCCTTCCCTGGCAGTAGATATTCTCCCTGCGACAGAACTCGACGATATCAAAGACGATAAGGAAGTAGCCCGCGAAGCCGAGTTCGGCAATAATCTCCAGCTCGTAGGAGATCTGCCTATATGCTCCGGCTACTTTCTCGGAGCCGCGGTCCCCGTATCTCTGTTGCGCTCCAGAGATTGTGAGGTGCTCCAAAAAAGCATCTTGGGTGTACCCGGGAGGCACCATGGACCCAGGAAGCTTCGGTGCCACCAACGCAAGGTCAAAAGCGCACTGAAGACCAACCTCATAGGCTTGCGAGACCAGGCCCGGGTAACGGCTAAAGCGTCGATACTGCTCTTTGGCGGAACGCAAGTATGCCATCTGGGTGGAATTCATCCAGCCATCCATCTCGTCCATAGTTCGATTTGCCCTAATCGCAGCCACAACAGAGTGCAGCTTGGCATCGCGACGAGAAACATAGTGAACATTGTTGGTCGCTACCGCTCTAACTCCGAGGCGATCGGCGATCTTGACCAACTCGTCATTGCGAGGAGCATCCATGGGATCACCATGGTCCCAGCACTCGATTGCGAAGTTATCCGCTCCAAACACTTCCACCAGCTGAGCAGCGGCTCTCATCCCATAGCGGGGGCCACTCTCGACCAGTTCCCTGGAGATCCTCCCTTTGCGACAACCCGAAAGCACCATCCAGTCGCCGTTGTAAAAACGCGCCAAATCCTCCAATGAAAGGGCAAAGACGCCCTTTTCGGTATTTGCCATGTGACCGTAGGATATCGCCGCGGAAAGATCGCTATACCCCTTCGGGTTGCGAGCCAGGACCACGATATGCTCCCCGTCAGGATCCAACACGTTGTCCCGCGATGCGGCTGAGGACACCGTCAGTTCTGAACCGAAGATGGTTCCAAGCCCGGTTCCTCGCGCTGAGGTAGAAAAGGCCACGACGCCGTAAAAGCCGTTGTGGTCTGTAATGGCGCACATCGGAAGCTCCAGGGAAATAGCCCTCTCCACCAGTCGAGTAGGACTTGAAGATCG
>JAJYGZ010000271.1 GCA_021790495.1 Actinomycetes bacterium | reverse complement strand
CCGCCGGGTCGACCCGGGGGCGATAAGAGTCGTCCTGGCGGGTCTCGAAGTTGGAGAGCGGCGTCTCGCACTCCCAGCAATAAGGGAGGACCCTTTCACCTTCGTAGACGAGGCCTTTTCGATACAGTTCGGCAAAAGCCCAGGTTACTGACTCCATGAAGTCGGCGTCCATGGTCTTGTAGTCGTTGGTGAAATCTACCCAGCGGGCTTGGCGGTCAACGTAGCGGTGCCACTCGTTAGTGGTGCGCTGCACCAGCGAGCGGCAGTGGTCGTTGAATTTGGCGATGCCAAAGTCGATGACTTCGTTTCGCCCAGTGACTCCGAGCTCTTTCTCGGCAGCCATCTCCGCTGGCAGGCCATGACAATCCCATCCGAAGCGCCGCACTACGCGGCGTCCCCGCATCGTCTGGTATCGGGGAACCGCGTCCTTTACGAATCCGGTGAGGAGGTGTCCGTAGTGGGGGAGCCCGTTAGCAAATGGGGGGCCATCGTAAAAGACAAATTCGTTGTCTCCTCCAGCGCGATTCTCGACCGATGCCACAAAGGTCTCGTCCCGCTCCCAGAACGCGAGGATCTCCTTTTCGAGTGCCGGAAGGCGTAAGCCAGGATTGGCGGGGGGATACGGAGTCTTCTCGTCGTTTGGTACTGGTGAAACTAATGCCATGCAACCAAAATAGGCGCGTTTGGGCGATTGGGAAGCGCTTGGCGGACGATGGAGCGCCGTTTGAGGCGAGGACGGCCCTCTTCGCAAATGCAGTTAGGGTATAATCCGCGAAATTCGTCGCGAGGCAGCATATGCTCGCATGAAGGATTTTATTCAGCTCGCGACTCGACGGGACGAATGCGAGAGCTTTTGCTTCGGTGCGTCGGGTTTGAGGTGCGGTTGTAAATGCGGTCAAGTAGGCGACGGCCCTAACGGGATTTAGACAAATTACGTAGATCGCGGCATATTTCGAAGGCGAAGTCGGTTGGTTCTAAGACCATGTGAAGCAGCGTCTTCACTGAGGGTGTAGGTATATATGGAAAATGAGAGCAAGTCAAAGACCAAGGTTGCCAAGAAACCTGCTGGCGAGGCCTCGGTGTCGCCTGCGGCAGTGTCTGGCGCACCGAAGTTCGCATCCAAGAGGGCCGAAAATTCGGATCAGGCACATAACGGCAATTCCGGGCTGAGCAAGGACGAGCTCGAGGCGCTTAGCGACGCCGAGTACGACGCGTTGGGACAGGCGGAGTTCCTGGGCGCGCAGCGCGTCCTTTTGGAAGCCGAGAAGCAGGTCTATCTGACCCAGGCGGAGATGTTCAAGGAAGAGGCCGCCACCTTGGCGCGCGAGTCCGAACCCGGCGATGTGCAATTTGACGAAGAGTCTGGCGAAGGCGGCAACTCCACTATCGAACGCGAGCGAGACCTGGCTCTGTTGGCATCGCACCTGGCTACGGTCGCAGAGATCGACGAGGCGCTCGATAAGATCGATGCGGGCAGCTACGGAGTCTGCGAGAGCTGCCAGTTGGAGATTCCTCGGATTCGCCTCCGTGCGCTTCCCTATGCCAAGCTTTGCGTGAAGTGCAAAAGTGGAGGACTCTCGCGGCGCTAGTTGGGCCCCGGTTTTACTCCGGATCCCTTTGGCGCGAACCGTAATCCCGCTTTGCGGCTACCCTGGTTAGGGAAGCCGAAACAAAGTGCGGGCCCAATTTGGTGAAGATGCGAACAGAGGTGCCCTTGAAGTCTTCGCTGGGCCGCCACTTGGTAGGGTTTGGCGTGGCGGCGATTTGGATTGCGCTGGACCAACTGACCAAGTCCTGGGCCCAAAGCGCTTTGGCCAGCGGTCCTAAGTTTCTCTTTGGCCACGTCGGGTTCGAACTCATCTATAACTCGGGCATCGCATTTGGGATTGCCTCAGGATCCTCCGGCTTGATTACCCTCTTCGGCCTCGCAGTGTCGGGTGTCATCGCCGTCTCCTTGATTCGTACGCGACATTGGGGGACGACCATAGGTGCTGCCTTGGTGCTAGGCGGAGCATTGGGGAATGTGGCGGATCGAATTTTTCGCGCCAACAACGGCGCGGTGATCGACTTTTTGCACTCTGGGATCTGGCCGACCTTTAACTTGGCCGACTTCGGCGTGGTGGTGGGATTGGCGATAGTCGTTATTTCGAGCTCGAGGGGCGAGAAGAGTCGAACTAACCCAGCCTGACATGTTTGCGCAGCGCCAATTGGACGCGGCTGCATCGTCGCTTGGCCAATTGCCGAGGTGGACCCGAAGGATCGTGTGAATAGCTCATGGAAGATAATGGCGAAGACCTCTACGAGGCAGAGACGATCACCCTTGAGATTCCGTCCTCTACCGGGTCGATTCGCGTAGATCGGGCGCTCAGCTTATTGACTGGCTGTTCCAGATCCCGCGCCGCGGCGGAGATCGATTCGGGACAGGTCTATCTAAGCAGCGGCAAAGTAGCGTCCAAGTCCCAGCAACTGAACCCCGGCGACCTACTTGAATTTCCCGCCGAACTCCTAGAGCACGTTGCGCCACCACAGGTAGAGGCCGATCCAAGCGTGGAGGTCAGGGTGGTGTACTCCGATGCCGCGATTATCGTGTGCGACAAGCTGGCGGGGCAGGTGGTTCATCCTGGAGTCGGAAATCATCAAGGCACCATGGTGTCGGGGGTGCTGGCTCGATTTCCCGAGATCGCGGGCGTAGGCGAATCGATTCGGCCGGGAATCGTCCATCGCTTGGATCGCCCCACCTCGGGCTTGATGGTGGTGGCGCGAACCGCGCACGCCTACGAACACCTGGTAAATCAGATGCGAGTGCATGGGGCCAAACGCAGTTATACCGCGCTGGTGGCGGGAGTAATCGATCCGCCCAGCGCTACTTTGGATGGACCGATTGGCAAGAGTCGCAAAGGCTTTGGCGCCATGGAGGTCTCGGCTCAAGGGCGCTGGGCCCGAACCCATTACGATCGGACCTCGGTCCTTGAGATCGACGGGTCCACCTTCAGCTTGGTCGAAGTGGAACTGGAAACGGGGAGGACCCATCAGATCCGGGTTCATCTCGCCTCGCACGGTTTTGCCATCTACGGCGACAGTCTTTACGGGTCAAAGGTCGACTTCGGGGATCGCATCTTTTTGCACGCCCGCGAGCTGTCGTTCGAGCATCCGGTTTCCGGCGAAACAGTGAGCTTTTTTGCTCCCATTCCGGCGGATCTCCAAACGGTTCTGGATCGAGCCGACCCCATCGAGGTTTAGCAAACCAGAAGTCTATGCCGAGCGATTCCAAGGCCGCTCGGGGCTCGAGGTTGGCCTATGTATGTCCTGGGTGCGCAGCGCGGCGGCGATTTTGTTTTTGGGCGGAGCAGGGGGCGTCCAATCGATCTCGGTCTTGGCATGCTCGGCGAACTTTGCGATTAAGTCCTGTCCGAGCTCACCGAGGGTCTTGGTCGAGCGAGCATTGACGATCTCCTAGCTCGGGAAGCTCAAACCTCCAGTAGAAACCCGAGCGCGCGGGTGATGGCGAAAAGAGCTTCGTCGTTCGCGGCGCCAATGCGCGCCACCAGTCGGCGCTCCGGAATCGACTTCACGTCCTCGCACTTCGCGTAACTGACGTAATCGAGCCCACAGCGACTTGGATCGAGTTCGACATGAGAGGCGAGTTCGCGCCGTCTCGTCGTGCAGGGAACGACGATCACGACACCGGCACGGCTTTCATTCAGGGGGTCGGCGGAAACCACGACCGCCGGCCGTCGCCCCGACTGCTCGCGGCCGACGGGTTCGCCGAAGTCCACGAGCCAGATCTCTCCACGGCGGGCGGTCACTCGGAACGGTCGGAGAGCGCGCCGCTCTCCTTGGTTCGCTCGGACTCGATCTCTCCCCAGGCATCGGCATCTTGACGAAGCTGTGCGTAGCGAGCTGCGAACCGATCAAAGAAGACCCGGCGCTCGAGCGCGTCTGCCGCCTCATCGAGAAGTTGCGTCATCGGTCGGCCGGTCGCCTTGGCGAGCTCGGCAAAGCGGCTCCGTGTCTCCTTGCTGATTCGGATAGTGGTGCTTATCCTCGGAAGTATACCAGAATGTAGACTGAGTCGGCTACTCCTGCGAGATGAGATCCGCCCATGAGCAGCACTGACCGATGGACGTCTCCATTGGGCCACCAGCACTTCGGGCAGCAGGACATCGTCGGGTGCCGGGCCCGGCGGTGCGATGGCGCCGGTGAGATGCCCCCACGCTCGCCGCTGACCGGTGCAGCGATCCCGGAGGGGCACTAGGTACTTCAATGCCGAGCGCAAAGAATGTCGAGAAAGGGACATCCATTTGAGCCGACTGCACCTACTCAATCGATATCGTATCACGTGCTGATCTGCACTTATACTGTATTAGTCCGGTCAAATGGATATCCCGTTGTCGAGAATGCGACTGGCATCGTTGGCCACTGCTCGAACGACGCGCGAAGGGCAATGCGCGCCGTGACGCTATCGCCGCCCGAGTGCCGCAGCTACACTGCCATTTGATGTGGACAGTAATCGCCCTCTTGCTCCCGCTGGGGATCCATCCCTTCGTCGTTA
>JAJYGZ010000087.1 GCA_021790495.1 Actinomycetes bacterium | reverse complement strand
GTGCCTACCGAGCGAGGCTATCGCCGCTATGTCGACGAGTTGATGACATCGGTCGAAGTGGGGCCCGAGCGGGTCGATCGTGTCGATCAATTCTTCAACCACGCTCATTTCGAGATCGACGATCTGCTCTTTTCGACGAGTCGCTTGCTTACCAGCATTACCGACTGTGCGGCTGTAGTCACCGGTCCATCGCCCCAACGGGGCCATGTACTTTCGGTCCAGCTGGTCGGCCTGGGTTCGCGATCGGTGCTTGTCGTGGTGGTCGACGCCAACGGTTCGGTCGAGAAGCGGACCATGGAGTGGCCGACTGAGCCAGACGAGCGCCACTTGGCTGAGATCGGCGCGATTCTGACCAGTCACTTTCGCAAGCGCGAAGTTCGCGAGGTAGACAGTTTTCCGCACAGTTCCGATCCCGAGATCGAGGCATTGATTCCCGCTTGCGTGACTGCGGCGAAGGAGGCGGTCCGCGGCGCGGAACGCGATGGAGTCTTCATCGATGGCGCGAGTCGCGTGGTGAAGTCCTTTGACGCCTTAGAGACCGTGAGGGGGATAATCTCGATACTTGAGCGCCACTACATGGTGGTTTCGCTGATGCGGTCGATTATCTCCAGAGGCCAAGGCGTGGCTATAGGTTCTGAACATGGTTTGAGTTCGCTGAGAGAGTGCGCGGTGGTGGTCGCGCCCTATCGCGTGGATGGCGTAGAAGTGGGAACAGTGGGAGTAATCGGGCCCACCAGAATGAATTACGGGTCGGTCATCGGCGTCGCTCAACTCGTGAGCGAGGGCCTGAGCAGAAGACTTAGCGAGGGATAGATGGATTCCGACTTTTACGAGTTGCTCGGTGTAAGTCGCACCGCGACCGACGAGGAGATCAAGAAGGCCTACCGCAAGCTGGCGCGGGAGCTTCATCCCGACGCGAACGGCGGCGACAAGGTATCCGAAGAGAAGTTCAAGCTGATTACTACGGCGTACGAGACCCTGCGCGACCCAGAGAAGCGCCGCGCCTATGACACCTACGGTCCCGGGGGCCCGCAAGGCATGGGTGGTGCAGGCGACTTCTTTGGATCGAACGCGGGATTCGGGGACATTTTCGAATCCATGTTCGGTGCCGCATTCGGCAACAGCTACCGGGGGCCACGTACCGGCGCGATGCGGGGCGAAGATATGGAGGTCTCGCTGTCTCTCGCCTTCGAGGAGGCGGTCTTCGGTGCCCAAAAGGAAGTCACCATCCGCGTGCCGATGACGTGTTCCACCTGCGGCGGCGGCGGCTCCAAGCCCGGTACCACGCCGACAGTGTGTCCCATTTGCCAGGGAAGCGGCTCGGTGAAAAAGGTGGCTCAAACCATTTTGGGCCGGATGATGACCACGGCGGTATGTGACCGTTGCCGCGGTGCTGGTCAGCTCATCTCAACTCCGTGTCCTGATTGTCGAGGTGACGGGCGACGGACGGTGGATCGAACCTATACCGTCGAAGTCCCCTCGGGCGTTGACGATGGAACTACCTTGCATCTCACAGGAAAGGGCGCCGCAGGATCCAAGGGCGGATTGCCAGGAGATCTTTTCATCCAGCTTCGGGTTGCGTCCGACGTGCGATTTTCGCGCGAGCACAACGACATCTTGTCGGACTGCCACATTAGCTATGTCCAGGCGGCTCTGGGCGTCGAGCTTGAGGTGGAGACTATTGAGGGCTCCGAGACCCTGACGGTTCCGGGCGGAACTCAATCGGGGCGGCGATTCATACTCAGGGGGAAAGGCGTTCCCCATCTTCGTTCTCGCGGGCGGGGCGATCAGATCGTCACCGTGATCGTGGATATTCCCACCGAGCTCGCGCCTGAAGAGGAGCAACACCTACGAGAGCTAGCTGAACTCCGAGGCGAAGAGGTTGCCCATCATGAAGCTGGCTTATTCTCCAAGATCAAGTCGGCTTTTCGATAGGCAGATCATCAGGCCTCGGGGCACAGAAATGACCCAGGCTGGTCACGCTCGGACATAGATGGATTTTACCAACTCAGACCAATGGCATCTCGAATCTAGGGCCCATATCGTCGCCGAAGCTGCTGACAGCAACGCTTTGAATTCAGGCCATTTTCACCACCTATTCAACGTGCGTCGGCTCGCCGTGGGCGAAAAGGTGACGATTTGTGACGGAATGGGAACCGTTCGGCTTGCCGAGGTGGTGCCCACAACTTCAAGGGAGCCCGGGAGCCGTAAAGGACGCCGCGATCTGGGGTTGTCCCTAGCGGGAATAGGATCGGCGAAGTTCTTCGACCCACCCGAGTTCAACATCGAGATGGTCTTGGCGATGATCGATTTCACCAAGCTCGAGGTGGCTCTCGCCAAGCTGACTGAACTGGGGGTATCTGCGATCACCTTGGTTGAGACGCGCCGGAGCGTCTCTGTCGCTGGCGGCTCGCGCCGCGTCTCAAGCGAGAGGGTTATGCGCGTGCTTCGCGAAGCCGGGGGACAGTGCCGGTCGGTTTATTTACCCAAAGTGACATTTCAATCCCTGGAGGATGTGATGGAAAGAGTCACTGTGTGCGACCGGGGTGCCCGGCGTATGGAAACGCGGCCTCGCGCGTTGCTGATCGGTCCCGAGGGAGGATTCGAGCGCGGCGAAATACCTGATGAGTTTCCAAGAGTCTCCTTGCCGGGGCACGTGTTGAGAGCGGAGACCGCTGCGGTCGCCGCAGCGGCCATTGCTCTAAGTTTCGCTCCGACTTCCAAATGACAAAATGGTGTTTCTGACGCAAGGAGTGAACAAATCAAGTAGTATTTGTGGTGGTTGCTCAGAGTTGACGCGGGATTTCATGACTATTAGAGAAGATGAGATCACAGAGGGTTACGCTACAGCGGTTGGATTACGGCTTCGACTTGTCCGCAAGCAGAAGAAGCTCTCCCTTCAAGCCGTAGAGTCTCTCTCTGATTTAGAATTCAAAGCCTCAGTTCTCGGTGCTTACGAGCGCGGCGAGCGGTCGATATCTGTGCCGCGGCTCCAGCGCCTCGCCTCTCTCTACGACGTTCCGATCGACCAATTGCTGCCCAGGGATCCCTTCGGTGGTGGTGTGAGCTACGAAGACGGCGACACCATCAACCTGACCGACGACTTCGTGGTGGATCCAATGGCTCCTGACTCGCCAAGCGGGCGTCGCGGCTATACAGCCTCGGACGCCAAGGTGACGATAGACCTGAATCGGCTAAACGAGGTGAGCGGACCGGAGCGTGATGTACTGAAGAGATACCTCGGCATGATTCAAGTGCAGCGTCAAGACTTCAACGGCCGGATGATCACGATACGCACCGAGGATCTTCGCGTTATCGGCTGTATCTTCGAGATGACCTTGGACCAGATGAGTTCGCGCCTTGACGACCTAGGGCTGCGTTTACGATAGCCTGAGGGCACGGGTCGCTCGCGCGAGCCGCGATTCCTATTTCGACAAAGACGGTCTTGATGTCTCTCGGTTTGTATGTTCACGTTCCGTTCTGCGTATCGCGTTGCGAATATTGCGCATTCGCGACTTGGTCGGATCGCTTCGAATTCCTCGATGACTATGTCGAAGGGCTGGTAACCGAGATCTCTCGTCGCCGCGCTGTCTTAGGGGATCGGGACTTTGACACTATTTTTCTCGGTGGCGGAACCCCGAGCTTGCTCTCGCACGCACAGCTCGAGCGGATACTTACTCCAGTGCTTGGCGCCAACACCCTGGAAGTGACCCTCGAAGCCAACCCGGATTCGTTGGCCGGCAATCCGCGGAGCTATCTCGATCTGGGAGTGACCCGCGTCTCGCTCGGCGTACAGTCGTTGCGAGATTCCGACTTGAAGCTGCTCGGACGCGATCACAATGCCACATTAGCCAAAGATGCTATCGATCGCCTGCGGAGCTCTTCGGTAAGTTTTTCGACCGACTTCATGTTCGGAGTTCGCGGCTCGCGTTCTTCGGAAATGCTCGCCGATATCTCCGAGTTGGCGGCGGATTCGAACCCGCCCGAGCACCTCTCGATCTACGGTCTCACCGTTGAGCCTGGAACTCCCCTCGCCAGCAAGCCCTGGCTATTTCCTAACGAAGACGACGCGGCCACGACCTATCTCGAGGTCTCAAAGCTCTGCGGCGAGCTGGGATGGGAGTCTTACGAGATCTCCAACTTCGCCAGGGAGGGCCGCATTTCTCGCCACAATTGGAACTACTGGATCCAGGGAGAGTATCTCGGCGTCGGTCCCAGCGCACATAGCTACCTTGGGGGCGTGCGGAGCTGGAACATTCGCGACTCCTACCGCTGGGGACACGCCATAACCGCCGGGCGCGATACGGTTGCGGGAAGTGAATCGCTAAACGAAGCTGATCATATCTTCGAAGGCCTTTCTTTGGCCTTGCGGACCCGTCTCGGCGTCCCCGCGGCCGCTGTCGATTTAGCTGCGATTCCGGAAGATCTTTACGAACTGACCGCAGATGGACGCTTCGTTCTCAATGCCAAGGGCCGCCTTGTCGAGAGCGCCATCGCGCTCTTGCTGGTCCCCGAAGCCATTTCGTGTTCCGAACTTGAGGCGCTTCAGGCGATAGACCTCTTTGACGCCGTTCGATAGATGGAAAT
>JAJYGZ010000359.1 GCA_021790495.1 Actinomycetes bacterium | reverse complement strand
TGGCGGCCATTCCCACGATCGGGGCGTTTAGGGTCTTGTTGCCAAGCGAGCCGTAGAAGCCGGCGTCGCCGAAGCTAAAGACTCCGCCGTCGGAGCCAACCAGCCAGTAGCCATGGTCATCGGGGGTGGCGGCCATTCCCACGATCGGGGCGTTTAGGGTCTTGTTGCCAAGCGAGCCGTAGAAGCCGGCGTCGCCGAAGCTAAAGACTCCGCCGTCTTTTGCCACCATCCAATAGCCCTTGCCGTCGCTGGTTCGCGCACCACCGACTACCGGTGCATTGAGAACCAGATTGCCCAGTGACCCGAAGAACTCGGAGTTGTAGTTGAATACCCCACCGTCGGAGGCGACCAGCTGGTATCCATTCGCTACCGGGAAGAGGAAGGGCCCTGGGGCATAACCTGAGGTGTTAAATGACGGCGGCGACGCATAGGTGTTGCCCGCAGAATCAGCGGTCGCGTTGTAGGAGGCGCTGGTGAGAGTCGCATTGGACGCCGCGGCGGCATTCAGGGCGGCCGGACCCGCTGCGTTCCAGCTTCCGGTCTGGATCCGCGAAAAGAGCGCTTCCAGGCCAGCGATATACTCAGACGCGGTAAAGGCGCAGTGTCCCGGCTGGCCCACAAAGACCTGGCGAAGAAGGTTCGAGTTACCCGAGCCGTCAACTGCATTTGCGTAGAGCGTTTCCTGTTGGGGAGATACCAATCCGTCGTTGGTAGTATGCATCGTCAGCACTGGAATCGAGATATGCCCGTTGAAGGTGAAATAGTGCTGCAGGTAGTGCACCGCCGACGCGCTTGCGCTCACCGGCGTCGCGCCTTGGAGACTGGCAAGATCGGTGCTGAGGCTGATTCCAGCGGCTGCGTAGAGGGCCTTCACTTCGGCGAAGTCCGCAGAGTGCGAAAGCACCGCTGAGTAGTTCACACCGTTCGTCCAAGAAGGATTGCCGCCGGCTTGCGCCTCGAGATCAGCCCTTCCTGGTCCAAACGCATAGGGGAAATCGACGTAAAAGAGCCAATCCATCTGGCCGAGCAAAGCACTCTGGAGCCCGGAAGACGTCGAGATGTCAGGCTGGGTGGCCGCGCTTTGCACCGGAAAGGGTCCAGGGGCGACGCCGGTGGGAGAGAACCAGGTCGGTACGTTCCCCAGGGCGGCGACCAGAGCAAGGCGCGCTGCTATCGCCGGACTGGTCGCAGCGGCCGCGTATGCGCTCCCCAGCAGGCCATCAGCGGTTTTGTAGTTGGTTACCGCACCCGTCATGGGAATGCCGGTGGAGGCGACTGCACCGCTGGGATCAAAGAACTTTTGAAAAGCCTCTTGGGCGAGCAGGGCTTGGTTCCAAGTGGGAACTCCGCCACCGACCACGCCGCAAGCGGGCATAGCTCCGGTGAAGGTCGAAGGATTCTCCTGCACTAGCGCGGCTGTGATCATTCCGCCCAGTGACACTCCCGTCGCCACCTTGTTGGTTATCGCGGTAGAAGCCAAGCTCTGACCCAAGGTCGCCGAGCTGTTGGCAGTAATCAAGTCGGTGGCATCGTTCAGGGTGTTGATCTGATCTACCAGCGCGGCCTGAACCTCTCCCCATCCACTGGTCGCATATCCGGATCCCGCCAAGGCGTCGCCTTGGACAAGCAAGTAGTCGGCAACCTGGGTTGAAAACGCATCCGCCGCGGCCGGCGCATACGGCCCGGTCGGCCCGTCAAAAACGTAGCCATGGCTATACAAAACCAGATTTCCGTTGAAATTGGAGGGGATCTGGATCTTCTCCTTCGAACCGTCACTCGCGGTTCCGGTACAGGTGCTAACCAGAGAGCTCGCCGCCGAGCCAACGACGGTCACGGTGGCGGTGCTGCAGGTAAAGCTGGTCGATGCACCCGCTCCGAGAGTCGCTCCAGGCAAAATAAGCAGTGACCCGACGGCCACAATCGACATAGCCAATGTACGCAGCTTCATTATTTATTTCCCCCCAATAAAGCGTCGACGCATTTTCGTTTCTAGCACTTTTGAACGCGGTGGACTTGAGATCTGAAAAAAACAGCGATGTATCTTCACCCGGCGCCAATTCGCCGAAACGAGCTCCACTCGATAGCACAATTCCGCCAAATTTGCCCCTTGAACCCAATGCCACTGGGCCGCTTCGGCTTTGACATCTCGCGCCGATATCGTGGCGTTTACCAGGACTCGGTCGAACTCAGACGCATTTGGAGCTGTTCGCTATTGGCCCAAATGCATGCGCATCGCCATTTTGAAACCACCCACCATGGACCCGAAGTAGCGGATAAACGCCGCGGAAGCTTCATCGAATTCCTGGCCGCAAATACCTAGCCTTGGCCACCAGGCACCCTGGATTGGCGTTGAGGTGGAATTGGAGTGAAGATCTCTTTCGAAAAGATAACGCGAGCAATTGCTAGGGTCGAAGCCCGCGAAACACGCTAGTGGGAGAGCTTTCGAGGCGACAAACTGCCCAATCTCGCATGCACAACTTTGAGCGAGCTTAGCTAAGCCGAAAGAGAGGACTCCCCGATATAGGGAAGCCACTCGTCGCGTGGATTTCCCAGCAGCCAAATCCAAGCCTTGGCCCGAGGCTGAGAGGGCTTGCGCTTGAGAACGAAGTTGGTCTCGTGCAGATAGCGGTCTTCTTTGCGGGCATTGCACGGCTTGCACGACGCTACGACGTTGTCCCAAGAGTGGCTCCCGCCGCGCGACTTGGGCACCACGTGGTCGACGTTTTCAGCCGCGGCGCCGCAGTACTGGCAGCGAAAGTTATCCCGAGCGAAAATAGCCCGCTTGGTAAGAGCGACACGGCGAGGAAATGGCACCTTGACGAAATAGAGCAACCTGACCACCGAAGGTTCGGGAAAAGCTTCGCGCTCAGAGTGAAAATAAGCGCCGGTGTCATGCACGATCTCGGCCTTCTGGCAAAGAACCAGCGCCAGTGCGCGGCGACTAGAGACAACGGAAAGCGCTTCGTAACTTGCATTTAGCACGAGCGCCTTCACCATGGCTATCTACTCAGCTCGTCGAGTCGCGCCCCTGGGCAGGCGCGGTTGGGGGAGCCGACATGGCAACAGTCTGGAATGAGTACTTTTTGAGGTACCACCGCGATCTCCACAAAACTACACGCTAAGAAAATATTACACCCAGAGTCGGCGCTGGGTGCGACACCAGCGCAGATATTCAAGCAAATCCTTGCTCGGCGGCAAGGCGTCGGCCGTGCCATAAACCGTCTCCATCCGGAAGCGCAAATAGTCGAGGTCCGGAATGGGCAGATAGGGCGCATTCAAATACCAACGCGCCCTAGTAAAGGCTCTGGCCTGGCGAATCGCTATCGGCCACAGCCCTGGGCGCATAGCGACAACCACTGAGGCCACCCCGAGCCAAACCAACATCCGCATGCCATTTCGCGGGTTGTGCGACCAAAGCCGACTAAAAATCCCTTGTGGCTGCGAATTTGGGGAGTAAGTCACTGCTGACCAGTCTAGAGGATCCGAGTGCGACTAAATTACTTGACGCTTTGGGGAATCTTTGACCATGGGCCACCATCGGCTCGCGGCTCCTTGGGGAGTCCAAGCACCATCTCGCCGAGAATGTTCTTTTGCACCTGGGACGTCCCCGCGTAGATCGTGCCCGCCCGGGCGTTGAGAAAGACCATGTCCCAAGAGTTCGACGAGTTCGGAGCGCCGGGATCGTCGGTTCGAAAGGCGCTTGATGGCCGTCGCCCGGTCGGGCTCAGCGCCTTGGCGCCGAGAACGTCAACGGCCAGCTCGGTAACGACTCGGTGGTATTCGCTCCAGTAAAGTTTCGCGATCGATGACTCGGGACCAGGATCTGCGCCCGAGAGCATCGAGCTAAGCGCCCTCAACCCCAGATAGCGCATCACCTCCACGCGCGAGTAGCACCAGGCGAGGCGCTGGCGAATCAAAGGATCCTTGTTGGCCCCGGTCTCGTGAGCTAGCCCGATCAGGCGGTCGAGTTCGGTGCGAAAACGTATCGACAGAGTCGCCGCAGCCTCGCCGCGTTCGTAACCGAGCAGCGTCATCGCTACCGCCCATCCCCCGCCGACCGAACCAACCACATTGCCAGCGCTGGTTCTAGCGTCGGTGAAAAATACTTCGTTGAACTCCGAATCGCCCGAGATCATCCGAATCGGGCGGACCTCGATTTGGGGCTGGTCCATTGGCACCAGCAAGAAGGTGATCCCCTTGTGCTTGGGAGCCTCGGGGTCGGTGCGAACCAGCACGAAGATCCAGTTTGCCAGGTGGCCCGCCGAGGTCCAGATCTTCTGGCCGTTAATTATCCATTCGTCGCCGTCCAGCACCGCCTTGGTGCCAAGATTTGCCAGGTCGCTGCCCGCGTTCGGCTCAGAATATCCCTGGCACCAGCGGTCCACGCCTGAGAGGATCCGAGGCAAAAAGTGCGCCTTCTGCTCGGGTGTTCCCCATTTCAAGATGGTGTTGCCGACCATTTGGATTCCAAAGCCGTCGTTGGGAGAACCGGTGGGGACGCCCGCCTTGGCGAACTCTTCGGCCAAAACCACCTGATCTAGCCAGCTTCTTCCCCCACCGCCGTACTCCTTGGGCCATGACAGCGCAAGGAG
>JAJYGZ010000244.1 GCA_021790495.1 Actinomycetes bacterium | reverse complement strand
TGAGTGGAAGTTCACCCGTGATGATCTCGCCAAACTCATGGAGCGTCTCAGCGACAACAAAGGCTCCCGGGCTGCAGCCTAAGGGTCCACGAATACGTGATCGCAATTACGGTCCCGAGTACTAAGGGGTCACAATGCTCCCAGCGTATCTGATAGACCTGGAGTTTCAGCAGCCCGATGGTCGGGCGACTTGGCAATCCATAACCGCCGTCACCGTCGATGGAGGCTCGGTGCCCCTGGTGCGCTTGCGTCGGCTGGGCGGTGACCAGATCTTGCGCTAACCATAAATGATCGATGGGTAACTCATCAGCTTATGACCACTTGGTTTATGACCACTTGGTTCACGCAAGCAAATTTTGTGGTCCGTGGACGACACGATAACAACCACAAGGTCCTCGGCAATCAAATTACGCTATAATTCTGTACATGGCCACGCTCCCGATCGCCGATGTCCGAGCCCAGTTGTCCAAATTGGTAGACGAGGCTAGTTCAACGCACGAACGAATCGAAATCACCAAGAACGGCCGCCGAGCCGCCATTCTCATCGGAGCCGACGACTATGACGCTTTGCGCGAGACGATTTCTGTGCTATCGGACCCAGGGCTGATGCTCGCTCACCTAAAGGGCATACAAGAACTTTCGGAAGACGATGCCCTCAACAGCGACCAGCTTTCCGAGGCAATGAAGCACTCCAGGCGTAGTGTCGACCCCAAATAAGGACCAATACGACCTCCTGGTAGCGCGTTGCGCTGTAAAGACTCTAACGGGCGTGCTCCCCGAGAAAATCGCACACGCGGTGTACAAATTCATCACCGGGCCATTGCTCGACAACCCCCGACGGGTTGGAAAACCACTCGGGCCACCCTTGGCACCGGCGTACTCAGCGCGCCGCGGTGACTATCGGGTGCTGTACTTCATCGATGACGAGACACACTCGGCGCGGGTTACCGCGATAAGTCATCGTGCCGACATCTGCCGGTCATAGATGACCGAGAATTTGCCTCAAGTGCCATCAGGGACATTCACCATGCGGCCTACCGCACTCTTGTCTTGCCACCGGCAGGGATTCGGACGCGTAAAAGAGCGGCGTCCGCGCACAAATTACTAGGCTCATTCCCAAATTACTGGGTATGAAGAACTGCGACAATGACACCACCCTTTGCACGCCCGACTCGCCCGGGGAGGCGAAACAAAAAACCGCCGGCGACTGCGTTGGCGCTCTTGGCGGCGGTGCTCGTGGCGGCGGGGTGTGGCAGTACTAAACCTACCGCCGCCAACGCCTCAGCCGGGCCCAAAGTAGCGGCTGCAATTGCCATGGGAGCCCAGAAGTCTCTCGATGCGAACTCGGCCGATGTCTCGTTGCACCTCACGCTCAAGGCAAGTGGATCGCCCAATGTCGTACTTGGGGTAGCTGGAGCCGAGGCGATCGCGCTCCCTTCTCGCGTGGCGAGGCTCACAATGTCGGTAACCAAGCCGATATCTGAAACTCTTCTAATGTCGGCTGTCGGGACGAACCAGTACGTCGAGGTTCCTGCAAGTCTCGCATCGCTGCTTCCGCCGGGTATCAAATGGATATCGGTCGATTACCAGAGCCTGCTTGGGACAATTGCCGCCTCCAATAACGCACCAGAGCTCGCCGTCGGCGCGGCAACCAACCCTCTTTCCTATATTTACCTGGTAGCCCATGCCAAACTCGAGGATCTTTCGGGCGGAACCCAAGAAACATTAGATGGGGTCGCTACGACAAAATACTCTGCCAAGGTCGATCTGCGAAGTCATAGCTCCGCCCTCGCGGCGGGCGAGAATTCCGCCTATCTAATGAACTCGCCAGGAGCTCGACTGCTGATCTGGATCGATTCCGCCCGAATGATACGCCAAATCCAACTCTCGGGCAAGGTCGCGTTGCGGGGAGCCTCAACGCCCTCGCCGGATCTTTCAATTACGGCGAACTTCTCAAATTATGGACTTGATGTTCCGGGCGTGGTGCCGCCGCGCGCCGAAACGATGCCCCAATCCGCGGCCACCATCGCCTCGGTGTTGGCGTCGGCGCTCGGCTAGGCCCAAGAACGACCGCGTAGTCTTGCCTACGACAACTGGGCCGGTTATGCGAACCGAATTCTGAGGAGCCGAGCGGTCATTAGGCCAGCATTGATTCGCGGATCTTCGGATTTCAGCGGGGTCCACTACGCGCCAGATTGACCGCGTGGCCCGTTGGACTCCCTGCCGGTCAACGTCGTTCGATCCGGCGAACACCCTCACCCTGGTGCCAGGTCTCGATGACGAGGTGGTCAGCAGGCGTGCCGACTCGTGTAATTACGACTTCGCTGGGAGCAACGAGAAATCGATGCGAGTCCCCAGGTTCGGCGTATTTGTCGACCTCGGACGCAGTCCCCGAGATCTTGGCGTCACCGCGCCAGGCGGTGGGGTCCCCACCGGGGTCGGCGGTGCAGCTGTGGAGGGCGACTCGCGGATCACGTCGAAGATCCGCCACTCTCAAGGCGCCACTCATCATGCCCAGGACCAAGCCAACTTCGGCGAACTCGATTTCCGTTCCGCTGATCCGAGGTGACCCGTCTTTTCGGAGAGTTGCCATGGTGTGATGCTTGTGCACGGTGAACAACTCCCGGACTCGCTCGGCCAAGTCAGGCTCGCACACGGCGAACTCGTTCCAAGTCGTCACGGCACAATTCTAGCCAAAGCCAGTTTTCCAGGTGTCGCACTTCGTCGTCGCGAGGCCGCCTCATCGAGTGCACCAACTTCCAAAAGTACGAATGAGGTTGGCCGGGGCGGCGCCGCTAAAATCCGATGAACCTGATTCGCCCCTTGATGGCGGATCGCTCTAGGAAAGCCATAAACACCCTAAGCCCGAGCGAGACTAGGTCCTCTCGAGGCGACTGGGCGCGGGAAGGGCCGCCTTTGCGCGCATACCCCGTGCTCGAAATTGAACGCTGCGTTGCCCTCGGTGCCACCTAGACACCAGCACACTGATATCCTTGGGCCATGATTGCAAAAGACCACAACTTCATCAATGGTAAGTGGCTCAAAGTCGCTGGGAGCAATTTCACCGAGGTAACCGAATCCGCCACCGGCGAAGTGATGGCTCGAGTCGCCATGGGAGGCGCTCGCGAGGTAGATCTCGCGGTGAGTGCCGCACGCACGGCATTTGAGGGCTGGTCAGCGACACCAGCCAAGGATCGCAGCGAATTCGCGCGCCGCATCCAGGCGGGACTCGGGGAAAAGATGGCCGAGGTCGCAGAACTGATCGCGCGCGAAGTAGGAATGCCACTGCAGCTGTCGAGAATAATCCAAGTCGGGTTACCGATGAACACCTTCGGTGAAATGGCACGCCTCGGCGAGGAATTCGCCTTTGAAACCCGAGAAGGCAACGCGATGATACTACGCGAGCCGGTCGGGGTAGTCGCCGCGATAACACCCTGGAACTACCCGCTGCATCAAATTGCAGCCAAGATAGCGCCGGCTTTGGTTGCAGGATGCACGGTCGTGCTCAAGCCGAGTGAGGTCGCACCTCTCAACGCCTTCGCGTTAGCCGAGATTATCGAAGCTTCCGGGCTTCCCGCCGGGGTATTTAATTTGGTCACGGGAACCGGGGCGCTTGTCGGAGAAGCGCTCGCGCAACACCCTGACGTCGACATGATTTCCTTCACCGGCTCCACTCGAGCCGGCAAGCGCGTCGCAGAGATCGCTTCGGCATCGGTAAAGCGTGTGACCCTCGAGCTGGGAGGCAAATCCGCCTGTGTAATCCTTGAAGACGCCGATTTCGAGCGTGCTGTGCCAGACGCGGTCTCAAAGTGCTTCTTGAATTCAGGACAGACATGTTCGGCATTGACGCGGCTATTGGTCCCAGCCGAACGGCTGCAAGACGCAGAGCGTATGGCGGTCGCCGCTGCAGAGACCTACGCCTTGGGCGATCCGCTCGAGCGCGGCTCTCGAATGGGTCCCCTGGTTTCGGAGATACAGCGTCAAAGAGTCCGTGGGTATATCGACTCGGCGCTGAGCCAGGGAGCAACGCTACTGATCGGCGGCAGTGATCAGCCGCCAGGGCTGGATAGCGGGCACTTCGTTAGCCCGACGATACTCTCGGACGTCACCCCCGAGATGACGGTGGCTCAAGAAGAGATCTTCGGCCCGGTGCTTTGCCTAATGGCTTACGCGGACGAAAAAGAGGCTTTGGATATCGCCAATGGCACGATCTACGGACTGGCTGGAGGCGTTTGGTCCGGATCCAAAGAGCGCGCGATCAATTTTGCGCGCAAGATGCGCACCGGCCAAGTTGAGATCAACGGAGGGGCCTTCAACCCGAACGCGCCTTTCGGGGGATACAAACAGTCGGGCAACGGGCGAGAGTTGGGCCATTTCGGGTTGGAAGAATTCCTGGAAACCAAGGCACTTCTAACCTGAGGCTACCGGTGCTGGACTTCGCAAACTCCATATACAACGCCTGCCACCTGTACCGCCAGCGTTCGCGGTTGCAAAGGTCGCGTCCGCCACAATCGGCAATCACGGGGCATGGTTGACTTCAGGTGATTTCAGGGTTATCACCTCCACCACAAGAAGTACCCAGAGTGCTGCGGCCACCCCGAGATGGATGTCAGCCCAGAAGATCGG
>JAJYGZ010000240.1 GCA_021790495.1 Actinomycetes bacterium | reverse complement strand
TCTCCCTTCGACACGCAGCCTTGGCCGAGAAGCGACGCCTGTTGATCTCCAAGTACCGCCCCGATTGCCACGCCGGCAAAGGGTAGTCCTGCCCCGATCTGGGCTTTGACTCCAGCCGATGGGACCACCGCGGGGAGTTGACTGCGCGGGACTCCGAAGATCTCGAGCAACTCCGAATCGAAATCCAAACTATCCAAGTTGAACAGCATGGTCCGAGAGGCATTCGTTGCATCCGTCACGAAAGGGGAGTCGGGGTGTGCTCCGCTCAATAACCAAACCAGGTAGCTGTCGAGAGTCCCAAGCGAAGGCAGCTTCGCTGGCGCCATGTATCCGTTAGCGCCGAGCCAGGACATTTTGGTGGCCGAAAAATAGGGGCTGAGCATCAGTCCGGTACGGCGTGTAATCGTCGAAGCCAGGTCTCCAAGCGTTTTACACTGCTCGTCGCCGCGACCATCCTGCCAGGAGATTAATGGATAAAGAACCGTCGCATCGGCCCTATCCCAGGCCACAACGCTCTCGCGCTGATTGGTCAGCCCGATCGACGCCACTTGGCCTGCCGCAGACCCCAGCTGCTCTTGAACCCCGTCTAGCACCTCTAGGCAAAGGCGCGCGATCTGGAGGGGGTCTTGCTCGACTCTCCCGGGCGCCGAGAAACTTACGTGTAGATCGCGCGAGGCGATGGCTAAGATCTCGCACCCGGGCGAAAAGGCGACTGCTCGAACCGAAGAGGTTCCAGCGTCGAGAGCTACAAGAATGTCCACTCTCAAGAACCTAGTTCCCGTAGCGCACGCGATAGCTAGTCAGCTGGCGAGAAACGTGGGCCAAGTCGGCCATCAGAGGCTACTGCCTGCGCGTGATGGTGACGGTTACCATCGGCGTCGCGGAGGACCCACCGTAGTAGATGCCGGTGAATGGCGGAACGTCGGCGTAGTCTCTGCCCTTGGCCACCGCGACGTAACGCTGGTCAATATGGTCAACTCGGTTGGAAGGATCGAGTCCGATCCAGCGACCGAGCCAAGCTTCCACCCAGGCGTGACTCTCCCCGACTGCTATCTCGCCAACGCTGTGCGATTCTCCCGGGTAGAGATATCCTGATACGTAGCGCGCCGGGATTCGAGCCGCACGCAAAGCAGCGGCGGTCAGGTGGCTAAAGTCCTGGCAAACTCCTTTGCCCAATTGAAGCGCTTCCATTGCCCTGCTTTGCACATGGGTGATGCCGCGCTGGTAGCTGAGCGAAGAGTCGACCCATTCCAGCGCGTTGGAGAGCCCGAGTTCTGGAGTCGGCGCGGAACGGATCATTTCAGCCAGGCTTTGCTCCCGGTCGGGATCGAGCTCGGTGTAAGGAGTAGGCATCAGGTATTCCGCGAAGTCGTCTTGGATCTTCGCGCCACCCAGCGTCTTCCAATCGACCGCCGTCGGCGGGCCGGCATAATTAAGCACCTCCACATGGGAATTGGACACTATCTCCAAATGGTCGTGAGCTCGATGCAGATCGAACGAAGTCACCTGGGTCCCGAAATAATCCACATAGGTATAGAGGCTCGCCCGCGGATTGACCGTAACCGACGCCGACAGAAGAATCTGGTTGCCGCCCGCCCGCGGGATCATGCGAACTTCGTTATAGCTCGAATGCACCGGCTCGGCGTACTGGTAGAGCGTTCGATGCGCGATCTCGAGGCGCCAACTCATAGCCACACTTCCGTTCGCTGGGGTAAATTTACCGCAGAATCGCGGGCTGGCGAGAAGAAGTTGGCATTCAGATGCTCCGCAAGATCCCTCTGGGTCAGGGCGATCTCTTCCAGGTGATCCGTCGCATTAGTGGCGAGCTCATCCCCACGGGGGTATTTCAGGCGCGCAATTAGCCGGGCGATGGAGGCGGGAACCGGCACGGCGCCCCTTGTTGCTGGCACGATCGACTCCATCTCTACCAGGGCCTTTTCGGTGATTTCCGCCAAGTGCAGCACCGACTTGGGAAAAAGTGTCTCTCCGAGGAGGAACTGAATCGCATACTCCTTTTCCACCGGACGCTGCAGCGCCCTGAGAAAGGCTTCATGACCACCTACGCAGCGCAGTACCACGACCCAATCTTCCTCATCGGGTTCGGCGAGCTTTACGCGCAGCAGCCGAGTGGTTAGATCGATCTGTTCAAGGGTGCGACCGAGATGCAGAAAGAGCCAGGCCTGGTCGCGGTTCATGGTAGTTTCTTCCAGCCCTCGGCTGGTGGCTCCACGGTCTTTCACCCAGGCGAAAAAGGCGTGCGGCGAATGTCCAAGGTCGGCCGAGAAGGTGCGTTGCAACCTGGAGTGGGTAACGTTGATCGACTCCCACAACTCCAGCGAAATCGCATCCCGAGCGCTCTTAGCATTTTCCCACGCCAACTCGATGCATCGAAAGATCGACGCCGGATGATCTTTGGCCAACGAGAGCTCCAGGGAGAGCTCATCGAAATTGGTTAAGTGCGGCTGGGATCCTACTAAAGCCTGAATCTCATAGCTCCATCTGGTGCGCTGTTCAGCAGTCGTGCCAATGAGATCTGCGAGGTGCACATCCAGTATTCGAGCGGACTGCTCAGCCCGCTCGAGGTAGCGCCCAAGCCAAAACAGGCTCTCGGCGGTACGTGCTAACAAGGTCGGATTCTTCGCGCGGTAGATCATTGGTCGGCTCCAGCGCCCGTGTTGTGGTTTGCGATCGGGGCGAGGCTCGAAAGATCTGCCAGGGCGTCAAGTTTCGAATAGTCGTGCCTAACCGCGACCCGTGAAACTTGGCGTCTCGCCATTACCCAGGTATCTTTTGAACCCCCGCCTTGGCTCGAGTTCACGATCATCGAGCCCTCGGGGAGAGCAACGCGCGTTAGGCCGCCGGGCACCACCCACTGGCCCTCCGGGCTTGTCACGATAAAAGGGCGCAGATCCACGTGTCGAGGCGCGAGGGTAGAACCGACAACGGTTGGCAGCGTTGAAAAGTTGACTAGCCGCTGCGCTATCCAGCCGCGGGGGTTCTCTAGAATTTGGCCCGTCACGGCCTTTAGCTCGGCCTCGGTGGCGCTTTGCCCGATCACGATTCCCTTCCCGCCTGAGGCGTCCACGGGTTTGAGCACGAGTTTCTCCAGGTTTGCCAGGACGTAGTTGGTCATGTCGGGATCTTCGAGCCGATATGTCTCGATATTGGGAAGGATCGGCTTCTCGTGGAGGTAGTAGTCGATGAGATCGGGAACATAGCTGTAAAGAAGCTTGTCGTCGGCAACTCCATTTCCCACCGAATTGGCGATGACGACATTGTTGGCGCGCGCGGCATTGAGAACTCCGGGGACGCCGAGCATAGAGTCGTGGCGAAAATGGAGGGGATCCAAATAGTCGTCATCAATGCGGCGATAGATGACATCGACCTTCAGATCGCCCCCGGTAGTACGTACAAAGACGTGATTCCCTCGGCAAAAAAGGTCCCGGCCTTCGACCAGGGGCACACCCATCTGCCTCGCTAAGAACGAATGCTCGAAGTAAGCTGCGTTGTAGACGCCGGGTGTAAGCAGCACTACCATCGGATCTGCAGTTCCCGGCGGGGCCTGCGCCAGCAGTGCCGAGAGCAGCCGTGACGGATAGTCGCTCACTGGTTCGATTTCGTAGCTTTCAAAGAGTTCGGGGAGAATTCTCGTCATTGCACGGCGGTTCTCCAGCACATAGGAGATCCCTGAAGGAGTTCTCAAGTTGTCCTCAAGAACGCAGAGCTTTCCATTCTCATCGCGAACGAGATCGAGTCCGGCCACTGTAACTCTAACCCCATTGGGATTGGCGATGCCAACGCTGCGCCGTGAAAATTGCGTGGATCCCACCACTAAGCGCCGGGGCACTATCTGATCGCGAATTACTTCTCCCGCACCGTAAATATCGTCGAGGAAGGCTTCGATGGCGCGCATACGCTGTACCAGACCCGCCTCCACGTGGGACCATTCGTCTGCACTGACGATACGGGGAACCGGGTCAAGTGGAAAGGTCCTTTCCTGTCCTCCAAGTGAAAACGTGATCCCACGTGCTTTGAAAGACTCTTCGCACTCAAGAGTGCGGCGCTTGAGTTCGTCGACCCCCATCGATTCGATTGCGCTCTTGACGAGTTCCCAATCACGATTTGGTGTCTGACCATCCCCGAGCAACTCATCAAAGGCGCCGGGACGTGTGTGGTAACGCTCGAAAGGACTTTCCATTTACTAGCAAACCTAGTAGTTCCCCCGAGCACAATTGTGAATACTTCGTTTCACTTGTGCGCGCCAGCGCAGAATACCAGTGCCACCAAGGGAGTAACGGTGCTTCTAAGGCTGCGAGGAGAACTCTTCCCAAACAAGTCGGAGCCCATCCCGAAGGTTTACCTTTGGCGTGAAGCCGGCTTGGTTAGCCCGCGCGGTGGCAACCCGGACGCCGCGCATCTCGCCGTCCCGAGCCGCTCCCCAAACGATCGGCACTTTCCTCTCGGTGACGGCCTCCACCGCCGCGATAATGTCTGTGACCGAGTAACTTTGGCCCGCCCCAATTGTGAGCGGCCCGCTGAGATTTGCATCTAACGCCAGGAAGAAGGCATCGACAACGTCGGAGGCGTAAATGAAGTCGCGCCACTGCTGGCCGTCACCATAGATCTCGAGGGG
>JAJYGZ010000227.1:1865-4657 GCA_021790495.1 Actinomycetes bacterium | reverse complement strand
CAAGGGCTACTGGCTGGTCGCCTCGGATGGCGGAGTCTTCAGCTTCGGCGATGCCACCTTCTACGGGTCCACCGGAAACCTGACCCTCAACAAACCAATCGTGGGCATGGCCGCCACCGCAGATGGCAAGGGCTACTGGCTGGTCGCCTCCGATGGCGGAGTATTCACCTTCGGTGACGCCGGGTTCTATGGATCCACTGGAGCGGCTCAGCTTCCCGCACCGGTCGATGGCATGGCCGCCACCGCAGATGGCAAGGGCTACTGGCTGGTTTCGGGGAGCGGCTATGTCTATAACCTCTGATTCGCGCTAGCAACTGAGGCTGAGAAAGCTCGACTTGATCGTCCAGAGTCCCTTGAGTCGCCTCGCGAATCCCCTTGGTCACAGAGTTTGGTTATCATGACCCTTTGAAACTTGAGCGCATACGTAAGGGTCGTAGGTTATCGAGGCGAGAGAATCCGTGACTCGGCATGCGGGCAAAAAAGGGGTGCGAGAGTTGAACCTTGGAGAGACGGCGCAAAGCGCTAAAGTTGGCGGCGATGAGCCACTGGCGCTACTTGCGCAATACGTCGTTTCTGCCAAAGCCGTGTCGCGATTTTCGCCGGTGACCGTGGTAGTGGGGTCTCCTATGGCCGCATCGTCGGTGCGCTTGGGCCTCGTTCGACTGCTTGGCCAACTCTGCAACGTGCAGTTTGTGACCCCGATTAGTTTTGCGCTCAAATTTGCGGCTGCCTCCCAATCTTCCCTCCAAGTTCGGCCGGTAGCTGGATTCGAGTTGGAGTCGATCTTGCGCATGTCGCTCTCCCAAGTGCTCCAAGAGTCCGCCGCTGATCTCGAAGGACCATACCCGCTAAAGCCCGAGCGGGAATTGCTCGCAGTATTGAGACGATCGATTTTTGAATTGGGATCGGTCGGACCAGATTTGTTGGGACCACGCGGATCCGATGCGCGGTCCGGACTCGCAATCTCGGTCTACATGAAAGTTCGCGACCAGCTCAATCGTCGAGGGCAATGCCTTGAGATTGATCGTTTTGTCCAAGGCGGCCAAGCTCTTGAAACACCCCAAGGGGCGGCACTTGCGCGGTCGCTTGGTCCCGTAGTTCTCTTTGCTCCTCACAACTTGGCTCCTGTGGCGGGTCAAATGTTCTCGATTTTCGGGCGCGTCGGGGAGCTTGGAATTATCGACCTTCGAAGCGGATTCGCGAGCTTGGACGAACGCTTTGCCCAGACACTTAATCTCGGGTCCGTCCAATCAGCCGATCGGGCAAGAACGAGCCGCGTCGAGATCGCCTCAAGCTGGCCAAGGACCTTGATAGTTCATACCCCGGATCGTCGCAACGAAATAGAAGTCGCGATAGCCGAGGTTCTCAAAGGGGCAGAGGAAGGCATCGCCTTCGACGAGATGGCCTTACTTGTGAGCAATGGGGAGAAGTACCTTGAGGAGCTCCACAAAGCCGCTCTTCGCGCGCGGATCCCGGTCAATTCCCAAAGCCTGCCGCTTCCGCCCGTGAGTCGCCAGCTAGAGCTCTTTCGCCAGCTAGTTCGCTTTTCGCGCAGCGGATCTCGGAAGGATTTCGTGGAGCTCGCGGCGTTATGCGAATTTAGCC
The DNA here is from genome assembly GCA_021790495.1 of Actinomycetes bacterium. Classification (GTDB taxonomy): domain Bacteria; phylum Actinomycetota; class Acidimicrobiia; order Acidimicrobiales; family Acidimicrobiaceae; genus Acidithrix. The sequence continues at coordinate 3,052 of JAJYGZ010000227.1, read as the reverse complement.
AATCCCGCCTTGGGATCGACTCCGCCACCGCAGAGGAAGCTACGTTAGTAGCCGATCTAAGCGGCGATATATTTTCTTGGGCGCAGGAATTGATTGGCACCGGCAAGTCTGAGGCTCGGCTGGAATTGGCGGGTAGGAGAGTTCGTTCCGAAGTTGTCGAGGCGACGTGGGAGCTAGCTCTTTTCCTTGGTTCACTCAAGGGGGCGGCGGCAAGGTTCGAAGCGGCGCTGGCTGGCCAGTCCTGGAACGAGGTCGCTTTCGCGGGATGGAACTTGTTGAGCCACGTTGTCTCTGGGATCCCGCTGCTATTCGAGGCGTCACCAGTGCCGGGTCAACCCGATGCTTTAGGCGTGTTTGGTGCCGATCTGGTCGAGTCCCTGCGCTCGATCACCGAGTTGGACTCGATGGGCGAACCGGTGGGGGAGCTGGCATTTTGGGTGGCATTGGAATCTGCGGTCTCTGCTTTGCGAGCACCCCCGGTTCAAGACAAACGTGGCGTGAGAATCGCAACAGTAGAGTCGTTCCTGCCGGCATCGAGCGCGAAGCTCATTTGCCTTGGGATGACCGATGATCTGTTTCCCCCGCGTCCCAGTGATGGATTTCTTCCCGAATCAACTCGTCGCAGCTTGGGCCTTCTTGGGGCCGCGGACCGTATAGCGATTGCTGAACGGGCTTTTTTTGCCCAAGTTCGTTACTCCAAGAGCGTGGTAATTACGCTCGCTCGATCAACGGTGGGCGAGTCCGACTCGCTTTTCGCCTCTCCATCGGTGGTTGAGCTCGAACGACTCGTGCGCGCATCTGGTTCAGAGGTCGCTCACCAGGTAGTCGCTTCGCGTGGCGACTTCGCAAAGGAAAAAAGGAATCCCAACGATCTCGAGATGCTCAACCGCGCGAATAAATTCGCAAGCCGGTCCGCTCCGGTATTCGAAGAAGAGGTGGATGGCGTCTCTCGATCAAGTGAGCTGATGCCGATCGACGAGGTAATTCCGCGTCTGTTCGCGCCGCGTTTGGTACGAAAAAGGGATTCGGGGTCATCTCCGATGACAACTTCGCCAACGGCGCTTGAACGGTGGCTGCATTGCCCGTATGAGTTCTTCGCCCAGCAGATGTTGGGAGTGCGAGACCTTCGCGAGCCCGAAGCCAAGTTCGGCCTTGATCCGATGGAGCGCGGATCTTTGTTACATGGG
>JAJYGZ010000227.1:0-1855 GCA_021790495.1 Actinomycetes bacterium | reverse complement strand
TGCCGGGCGCCTCCTTGATCCAGACGGCCGCGGCAGACCAAAGCCCCTTCACCTCGGGCGTCTCGCCGAGGATCGGACCGCCGTCCGGAGTGAGCGAGAGGAGTCCGTTGATGGCGTGGCGGACGCAGATTTGGGCCACGTCGTAGCTCGTGTAGAGCTGCTCGAGCGTGTCGAAGGGGCCAAATTGGCGGCGGAAGATATAGCGACCAGTACCGACATCTCGGACTTCGCCGATATCTTTTCTGCGGCCGTTGCCCCATTTATTTATCGGGCACGCACTTGGTCGCAGCTGAGGAAATTTTGGCTGGAGCGAGAGTTGGCACGAATTAGTCGCGAAGTTGGCGAATATCTGCGAAGGGATTCACTTTACGTAGATTCTATGGCTGTCAGGGTCGGCGGTCTTGAGCTGAAGCTGCAAACCAGTGTCGTAGTCGATAGCCCTTTTGGCGATCGAATTGACCTCGTGCTGAAGGGAAAACTAGATCGCCTCGACGTCACGAACGATGGCCTGAGCATTATCGATTACAAGACCGGAGGGCACTCGTCCTATAAGATTGGCGGGCGAGTTCCCGCACACAAAGTGCAGCTCGGGGTCTACGCTCGGATGCTGGATGGCGAAGCCATTGCCCGGCTAGGCCTTGCTGGGTCCGTAGTCAAAGGGATGTATTGGTTCATATCGGAGAAAGATGGGTATAGCGAACAAGAGGTCTCGCTCGACGAATTGAACGAGTTGCGGGTTGTAGCCGATCTTGCGAGCGCGTTGATCGAACGCGGTGTTTTCACGGCCGGGCTTCACGGCATGGATAGGTCGGCGCGCTGCGGATACTGCGATCCCTACCAAGGCGAAGACGACTCGAGGTTACGCGCGCTCGAGGAGTTTCTCGGTGAAGAGCTCGATTCTTCCCCAGAAGGGGTTCCTCTCAATGCGGAGTTCTGGCGGAGATTCTTGGTTCGGGTTGAGAGGCGGCGAGAGTTCGCGTGACGACCCACCCCGAGCCCCAAGACCAATATCATCGCACACGGATTGCTAATGACCTAGCTACAACCCTTTTTGTAAAGGCTGGCGCAGGGACTGGCAAGACCACGTCCTTGGTAAATCGGGTCTATTCCCTTGTGGTCGATGGAGGCGTTGGGCTTCACGAGATCGGGGCGATCACCTTTACCAACAAGGCGGCTTCGGAGCTTCGACACCGAATTCGACAAAAACTCCAAGATGCACTGTCTAGCAATGACGACGGCCATGAGGTGCTGCGCCGGGCCATAGACGCCCTCCCGTCAGCGATGATCGGGACGATACACGCCTTCGCTAAAGAACTCCTAGAGTCATATGGCTCAGCCATCGGCCTTCCGCTGGTATTTCGGGTGATGCAAGATGTGCCCGCCAGGGTCTTTTTTGATGAGGCGTGGTCAAAGTTCGTCGAGGGCCTCTTCGCGGATCCCAAGGTGCGCGAATCGATGGCGTGGTTGGTGGAAACTGGCGTCTCGACAACTGAGATGCGCGAACTTGCGCGTATACTTGACGATTCGACTCATGCGGTTTTGCCATCGGCGCCGGCGACTACCTACGGCCCCATTTCCCTAGATGGCTTCGAAAGCGAGATCAAGGCTCTAGCGGCGTGCTTTATCGATCTCGGCGAAGTCGAGGGTCTCAGTGTTGCCTTGGATCTCGACGACAGGTTGGCGGCCCGCATAGTAGAAATCGTGCACGGCGGCCGGCGCATTCTTGAGCTGGTTGAGGCGGGAGAGCTTGGCTTGGCAATGATTCTCGTCTCTGACAGGCACTTTCCCAAATTACCCAGTTTCAAGGTTGGCAACCTGGGTAAGAAGGATTCATGGCCTGGATCGGTAGGGGTAA
>JAJYGZ010000346.1 GCA_021790495.1 Actinomycetes bacterium | reverse complement strand
TGCGCGGCCCAATTCGGATTCGCTGCGTCCAGGTGCTTGTTGATGCCAATGAAAGTCGCTTTGATTGTCACGCGGACCCATCCGATCCGGCCAGCAGTTGATCGATCACATCGCTCGCTTGGCGGCGACGCAACGCCCTCGCTTCATGGGGCTCGGGTTAGTCGCTTTCGCCAAGTTCGAATTTGGCCACCGATACCGGGCCGTCCTTGTGATTACCGCCGGGCAGGGAGGGCTCGGAAGATGTCAGCCACCGACTGCGCCGAGAGGGTTGCATCGGCTCCGAAAGGCACGCAGCCGCTGGCGATTTCGGCGATCCAAAGATTGGATCGCAATTAATGGATGCCATAAGACATCCAATCTGTGTTAATGGATGCTATAATATCCATTACGAGGTAAGCAATGGAATCGGTAAGTCTCAGTAGGTCGCAACGACTAGTCGGTAGGAACTTGAAGACATGGCGCAAGCTCAATGGGCTGACCATGGCCCAGCTCGCGGAGCGAGCTGGTATATCGCGGCAAACGGTTCGAGCAATCGAGCAGGGAGCTGGAAGCGTTAGCAGCGAGAACCTAATGCGCGTTTTATGGGTATTCGGATTGGACACCAAACTGGTCACAATCACGGACCCTTACGAAACCGACGTTGGACGGCTCCGCGCCGATGAGCGGCTTCCCCAGCGAGTGAGGAATTAGCCGTGTTGCCGATGCCGAACACGGTAGAGGTAACCGGCATGTTGGGCGGCCAGGAGGTTGTCGTCGGCACCCTATGGTTCGCCGAGCGTACGCACTGGAGTGCAACATTCCAGTACGCAAGCGAATACGTTGGCCATCCCAGGGCCTATGCGATCGATCCGTCGTTGACGCTTGCCCTGGGTGCGCAACACACCAAACCAGGACAGGACCTCTTTAATGTATTCAAAGACAGCTCCCCTGATCGTTGGGGGCAGATGTTGTTGGAACGCTCTCTATCACCACAGGCCCCCGCCCGATCGCGTCGTTTGAGTCCAGGATTTTACCTGTTGGGTGTGCGCGATGACTTGCGACACGGTGCACTGCGATATCGTGCGCCCGGTGGCAAAACCTATTATGCGGACGCGACATCGCCCGTACCGCCGTTTGCGGCGATCGAACGTCTCTTGCGAGCAGCAGACAACTTGCAAACTGGTATCGACCAGGATCTTGCAATCTTGATCGAAGCGGGAACTTCGTTGGGTGGTGCGCGCCCGAAGGCAACCGTTGCCTTGACATCGGGTGATTTAGCAATGGCTAAATTCCCGAAACGCACCGGTGAAGACTGGGATGTCAATGCATGGGAGAAGGTCGTGAGCGACCTTGCATCTGCGGCTGGGATACCCGTACCCAAGACCCAGCTTCTTCGATTCGGAGCGCGTCATGTACTCGTGTCAAAACGATTCGATCGCGACGGTAGCTATCGTCGCGGGTTTGCCTCTGCGATGACGATGCTCGAGTCACACGATATGGAGGTTCGTTCCTACCCTGAGATCGCCGAAGTCATAATGCGTCACTGCGTCGACCCACGAGGCGATCTCGAAGATCTCTATCGTCGCATGGTGTTCAATTTGCTAGTGGGAAACAGTGACGATCATCTTCGCAACCATGGGTTCTTGCGCAGAGACACCGGCTGGGAGCTGTCGCCAGCCTATGACATTAATCCAAATCCTGATTATCGCGGAATTCTGGCGACGCGAGTCGCCGTGGACAACAACCGATTCGACCTCGACGCCACGCTCGAGGCAGCACCGTATTTTCGCATTAGTGAAGCAAAGGCTCGCGCAACCATAGCAGCAACGCAAGCGGCAACGCAGGGGTGGCGAACGCTGGCACGGTCGTACGCGATTTCAACGGCGGAGATCGCCCGCATGGAGCAGCCGTTCGAGTCGGACTATCGACAAGAAGCCAGGTTGGTCAATAACGGTGCGCTGCCACGCCCATACAGACGAGGGATGCGGGCCAATTGAGGCGCCGAGAAACCTCCCCGACACCGGGTCGGTTCGTCGCGTGAGCCGGGCCTTCGGTTAGCTTGATGACGCCGGTCCCTTTTGTCCTGCGTCGATGCGGTGTTTATCTGCTTGCTGGCTCTTCGCTTGGTCGCATCGGCTAGAAGCGTCCGATGTTCTTTGGCGCCAAGTTGACAAAACTCGATATGGCGCCGAATTCGGATCGTTACATCGGCGTCGGTGGAGTCGTTCCTTCTCCGAATCCGTTGCTCGTGCGAAGGACCTGACGTGGAGGGGACCGGGGGATTCGGGCCCTCCCAGGAAAATCGGATGATGCGGGTATGGCAATGCAGATTTTCGACCTCGTCGCCGTCGACCCGACGGTGTGTTCCACGGGCAGGCGCGTATCAGGGGTTCGCGCGCTCCCGTGAGCGTGAGCCTCGACTGCATCGCCTCGCGAATGCCCGAGGATGCCATCAGCTACGAGCATCCGAGCCTTCCGGGTCCTGCGCGATCCAAGCCGCTCTCCCCATGGTGCTCTCCATGCGGGGGAGGAGCTGTTGACGATCGAGCCTGACGCGTGAAGGTCAAGCTCGATGAGCATCTTGCGTACGCGCCGCCGTGGCGGTCCTCGAAACGGCCGGGCACGACGTCCACAGAGTCCTCAACGAAGGGCTCGGTGTCACAAGGACGACGTCGTTCCTGCCGCCGCGGTCACCGAGCGTCACCAAACATTCATCCCTGAAGGAGCGGGGCCGTGTCAAACCCGTTTCCGTGCCTCCACTATCTGGCCGTCCTCGGTCATCGCGACCGCCAGACTGCGCTGGCGGTGCAGGTCCATTCCGACGAGCTGGCGTCCCGTTGCACCCCGCTCCTGGGGTGCTCTTGTTTTTCCACTAGTCGGATGCGACATGGGTGTTGCGGAGTCGGTACTTGGATAATTTTGAGAAGTTTTGAGGAACTAGGTTGATTCAGCCCTGGGTCCCCTTGGGCGAGCCGGTTGACCGAGGTGTTGGGTAACAGAGGTCTAACAGTGAAGTATCCATAAAAATAGGGAACTCTCCCGATGTAAGGCCAGGTTTGGTTCTATATCCTTCGTTCGGCTGATAGTGGTCTTTGGGTCCCATATTGCGGCACCAGGAAGAGGTGGGGAACATGGCTGGATATGACGAACGGGCGAAGAACCCGAGGGAAGCTTGGTCGGGCTGGCGCCCTTTGGCGCGCAGATCCGTTTTGGCGTTCAGCCTCCTTAGCGCGGCCACCGTGGCTCCCCTGATGCTAGCGACCCCCCAACCCGCCCAAGCCTCTACGGTGGCCCAAGGCGCGTCGAGCGCGGTGTGCACCTGGAACGACAGCGCAGCGAACGGTGGAAACTGGTCGGTCGGAAGCAACTGGGTGACCACGAGCGGAGCCTCTTGCACCGGCTCCGGCGGACCGCCAGCGGGTGCGACCATTGTTTTTCCGTCGGGGCCAACCACCACCAGCGTGACCTACGACAGCGGGACCGAGAGCGGCGGCGGTGGGGCGGTCAATAGTTCCTTCGACTCGATCGTGTTCCTGGCAGGGGGCTACACGATCTCCCAGGGTGGCGGAGCGCCGACCATGACGCTGATGCCGACTGCGACCCCGCCGATAGGCATCACCATGGCCTTGGCGTCCAGCGTCGGCCCAGACACGCTATCCAATCCGATCATCCTCGGGAAGAGCCAGTCCTTTTACACCACGTTCTCTAGCGGATGGCGTCTGGCGTTGAACGGGGTTATCTCCGGGAGTGGAAGTGCACTGACTGTCACAGGCTCGGGCGGCGAGGTGGACCTGGAGGGTGCGAATACCTACTCCGGGGGGACATGGGTAAACTCCGGACGCCTGGTGGTCGGCAACAATTCAGGGCTCGGGCCGAACTCGAGCGCTGTGACCGTGGAGAATGGCGCAAAACTTGTCCCATCCGGTACTGTTACGCTCGCCAACCCGGTGACGGTTGGAGTCGGGGGTGGCACGCTCGACGCCTATGTAGGTACCGATACGCTCACCGGCGCCATCAACCTTTCTGGCAACGCTGCTCTTGAAACCGAACCCGCCGGGGGGGCACTGGTGCTAAGCGGCCCTATCAGTGATGGCGGAAGTGGTTACGGGTTGAGCGTGGATGACGCTAGCCCGTCGGCGCCACAGGGCGTGACCCTGTCTGGCACCAACACCTACTCGGGCAACACCATCGTCAACTCGGGGACCCTGGTCGCTGCGAACTCGTCAGCGCTTGGCAGCGGCGCAGTCGCCGTGGCACCGAGCGCAACCCTGGCGGTAAACGGAGGGAGCACCGACCCGACAAACGCCCTGGGACTCTCGGGCACCCTCGAAGACCTCACGGGCGGCGACGGGTGGCGAGGGACAATTACTCTTTCGGGAACGCCGGCGATTAAGGTGCTCGGAGCGGGGAGCGACTTCTTTATCCAGGGCGTCGTGGCGGGAACGGGCTCGCTCGCCACCAACAGCACCCCTTCAAACGGTAACACTGTGGACCTGGAGCATGCCAACACCTACTCGGGCAACACCACCGTCGCCACCGGCGGAGTGTCTGTCATCGCATCGAATGCTTTTGGCACCATCGGCACTGTTACAGTCGACAGCGGCGCCTTTGTGAACGTCCAGGATGGCGCGAGCGAGCCCAACACCCTGGACATCTCGGGAAGCGGCACCCCCATATACCGCGGC
>JAJYGZ010000154.1 GCA_021790495.1 Actinomycetes bacterium | reverse complement strand
ACCGAAACTACGGGCAGGCAATACAGCCCTGCTTCCCTCAAGTGTGGGATTCGACGGGACTTGAGGGTGCATAACATTGCGTGTCATAATCGGCTATTGAATAAAAGTACCTGAAGGGCGAACCCTAGAGGGGCGCGGGAGGACATAGGATCGAGTCAATGGAGGTCAACCCGGAATCGCGCTCATCGGAGGTAACTCCGGTAGAAGTCCTGCTGGTCGACGACCAGGAGATCATACTTGACGGAATCTCCACCATGATGAGGCGTTTCGACAACCAGGTGCGGATCGTGGGGAAACTCAAGAACGCCAAAGAGGCGCTCGACTTCGCGGAGCACAACAGGCTCGATATCGTGATCACCGACATCCGGCTGCGCACGGAGAGCGGTATCGACCTTTGCAGGGAATTTGTGAAGCGATTTCCCGATGTCGCGGTGGTAATGCTTACGGTCTACGACGACGAACAATACCTCTTCCAAGCCCTACGCGCGGGCGCCAAGGGCTTCTTGCTCAAGCAGATCAGCGCTGCCGAACTTCTGGAACAGCTCCTCCGCGTCGCAAATGGAGACATCGTGGTCGACCCCCACTTGGCGGGCCGCGTGGCGCTTTCCGCGGCACGCCTACATTCGGGAGAGTTTTGGCCCGGAGCCCACCTGGGCCTTACCCAGAGAGAATCCGAGGTTCTCGACCTCGTGACCAAGGGACACTCAAACAAAGCGATAGCAGCGCGACTTTACGTGGGCGAGGAGACCGTAAAGACCCATTTGAGCGCAATCTATCGCAAGCTTGGCGTCAAGGACCGCACCTCGGCCGTCGCCCTGGCAATGCGCGAAGCAATTTTCAGATAGGAGCCGTTCGCGTGGAAACCCCTACCCCCTTTTTGCAAGAACAAGCACAAGTCGACCTACTTCGCGCAGTACTGGATGCGATTGGGTCGGTCACTGAACTCGAGGCACTCGCTGACCGCGTCGCCGAACTGGTTGTCAGCGCTGTTGGTGCGGACGTGTGCTTCGTTCACCTGGTCGAGGAGTCCGGCACGCATCTCGGGCTGATTGGCGCCACTCCCCCTTACAACGCCCATAGAGGCACAATCCGGCTTGCCGTGGGAGATGGCGTTGCGGGTTGGGTCGCACAGGCTCGCCAGCCATTGGTTGTTCCAGACAAGTGGCATGACCCGCGCTATCGCTACATCCCCGAACTGGGAGGCGAGAACTTCAACTACCTCATCTCGGTTCCGATGCTTCGCCCCGGCCAAAGAGTCGTTGGCGTACTCAACGTGCACTGGAAAGTCGCGCCTAACGATCCCGATTCCATAGCTCGCGAGCTTCAGTATGTCGCCAACCTTTTCGCCGCCAACGTCGAACTTGCGGCGCTGGTGGAGATGTTGGCTCGTCGCGAGAAGCAGCTCGAGAAGTTCGCTTCGGAGACCATCGACGCCCAAGAGCTAGAGCGCAAGCGCATCTCCCGGGATATTCACGACGGCTTGGGCCAACTCCTGCACTCGTCGCTTTATCACCTCGACGCGGCGATGTATCCGGACAATATCGCTGAGTGCCGAGTCGAAATCGCCATGGCCAAGGATCTCGTCGCATCGTCGATTAATGAAGTAAAACGGACCATAACACGCCTCAGGCCGGGAATTCTCGATGACCTTGGGCTCATTGCCGGACTGTCAAGCTTGGCAACCTCGATCAAGAACCCCGAAGTTAGCGTCGAGTTGCCCAGTGGCGCCCAGCTGGAACTTCCCAGCGCCGTCGAGATCACCATATACCGGATCGTCCAGGAAGCCTTGGCCAATACTCAAAAGCACTCCGGCGCCGATTGGGCCTCGCTCAAGGTGTGGATCGACGCCGACGACGCATTAACGCTTCACGCAGTCGTCACCGACGACGGAAACGGAATCGTCACTGATTCCAGCGGAGGATTCGGTCTTTCAGGAATGAAAGAGCGCGCAGAACTCATCGGGGCGCGATTGGACATCTATTCGAGACACAATCATGGAACGCGAGTGCATTTGCGAGTGCCGCTCAAGGCACTAATCAGCAACTAAAGCTTGTTAAGCCAGTGAACCGCCCGGGTACCGCCACGGGTACCAAAGGGCGGCTCGACGTCCAAGGAAACGCTGAGCGAAATTCTCAGTCCTGGCCCGAAGCTGCTCGATGATTCGCGGCGGCGCGCTCAGCCAAATGGCCTTGTGCCGCCTCGACATCATACTTCTTGGTGGCCCAGGACTCCAGCGCGGCATCCTGTAGCGCACGGCCGTAGGAGAAGGTGATCGGCCAAGGTAGCGCTTTGGCGCGGTTCATGACCGCAAGGTGCTCAGTGGCCTCGCGATCACGTTGCCCACCTGACAGCAGGGCGATGCCCGCCACTGACCCGGGAACGTGGTTGCGGTAACACTCTACGGATAGGTTTGCGACCTCCTCACGCGACGCGCGATTCGAAGCGCCCTTGCCCGAAATAACCATCGACGGCTTGAGAACCATCTGATCCAAAGCGACTTCCTGAAGCCACAGTTCGGAGAAGACCGATTGGAGAACCTCGGAGGTAACCGTAAACGACCTTTCAATACTGTGATTGCCATCCATTAGAACCTCGGGCTCCACAATCGGAACGATCCCCTCGGACTGGCAAATCTTGGCGTAGCGGGCTAGCCCATGCGCGTTGGCTAGGATCGCGGCACGGCTCGGCAAGGTCTTCTCTTCGATCTTGATCACCGCGCGCCATTTGGCGAAAGTCGCGCCTAGGGAACGGTACTCCGCCACCCGAGGTGCAAGTCCGTCGAGCCCTTCGGTAACGGTCTCAGCTGGGCGTCCTGCCATCGGCTTGGCCCCCGTATCCACCTTGATGCCAGCGAGAATCCCAAGGCTCGCCAAATACTGCGGAAAGGGAACTCCCGAAGTGCTCTCCTGGCGGAAAGTTTCATCGAAAAGAATGACTCCCGAGATCCAAGTTGCGAGTCCCGGAGTGCTAAAAAGCATCTGGCGCCAGTTGCGGCGAGACTCATAGGTCGACTCCAAACCCAGTGCGTCGAACCGCTTTGTAAGCGTAGGGCTACTTTCGTCAGCAGCCAAAAGTCCTCGCGAGCCCTCAACCATTGTTTTGGCGACGCTCTTCATCTCATCCGAATAGCTCAACTCGACCTCCATGAGGTAATTAATGCGACCCGAGTGTACGGATCCTTACCATAACGCCTGCCAACCTAGGTTTGCAAATGGCGCCCAACTTCACCAATCCGGGGGAAAATTAGGATGAGATAGAGATTTCCGAACTTCGGGCAAGGTGAGAGATAAAGGCCTGTATCGCTGGTTGGGTCTCGTTTCCGCGTCTCACCGCAAGGTGCCACTGTTTGGCAACCGGCAGGGTTGGAAGCGGTATCTCGCGTACATCTAAGTTGAAGCTCTGCCCGATCATCGAATCCGAGGAGACCAAGGCGATCCCTAACCCAAGATTCACCGCCTGGAGAATAGCGACGTTCGATCCGATTGTCATGGTAGGCACTTCGAGGCCGGTCGCTGCGATGACTTCGAGGGCCGACAAACGCGAACCAGAACCTTCCTCGCGCAAAAGCCAGGTCGCACTAGTGGGATCTGTCTCCATACCGTTCATAGCTGAGCCGATCAGCACCAAACTATGGGCACGGGTAGCAACAGAGGTGAAGGCGCCGGGATTGCTAGGTCTTCCCGCGATGACGATGTCAACCTGTCGCGAAGCCAGCAAGTCAAAAACTCGCTCGCGGTTCCCAACCTCCAGCGCAACATCAAATTCACGCTCGGCGGCAAGAAAGCTCCTAATCCAGGCGGGGAGAAGAAATTCGGCCACGGTAGTTACCGCCCCTACCCGCAGCGTGAGGCGGGCTTTCTGTCCCGCCTCTCGAGTGGCTCGCGCCGCATCTCCGAGGAGGCCGACGATCTCGGTCGCTCGTTCAAAAAGAACTTGGCCAGCCTCGGTGATCATTATGTTTCGCCCGTCACGGGCGATAAGTGCCACACCGAGCTCGGCCTGCAGGCTTGAGAGGACCGATGATACCGCGGCTTGAGAGACAAACAGCGCGTCTGCGGCCCGAGAGACCGACCGATGTTGCACCACGGCGATGAAGGTTCTCAGTTGGCTTGGCGTCATATATAACTAGTTGATCCAGAAGCTGGTATGAAATAATTGAATTTTATTATATAACTCTTGCCCAATTCGCTTCCCGCGGGACCGACTCGCCCCGGCCACCGAGGAGTCGCTTCCACCAATCCGAGCCATTTCGCCTCAACAAACGCCATGTCGATAACCCGTCGGGGTCACCGCAAGACGGGACCCTCTCCGATGCCTTCATCGCGTATTCATCCAGCGCGGTCAAAAAGACGCGCCAAAGCTCGTATTCATAAGTGTTTTATTTAGTAATTACATTGAAAACCAAGCAATAACTATTAGGTTTAAGCGACGCAAGCACGTAACCTCGAAGCGAGGACCAAGGCGAAATCATTCGAAATCGACCCTGTGCCTATACAGCGTGTCGAGTTCGCCGCGCCTTGAAAAAACGACGCAACAGGGAGATACCTTGAAGCGCAAAGACACCAGGCAAACCTTAGGGGTACGCCTGGACGGTTCTTGAACTGCCTAAGGAACCGGATGGGAAAATGGATGTCCGACGAACGTGACTTCACGAAGCGTCAGATTGGAGA
>JAJYGZ010000199.1 GCA_021790495.1 Actinomycetes bacterium | reverse complement strand
GATGGCGTTCGCATCTCGTTGCCGCTGGCGGAAATCACCAGTAGCGGCGTGGGTGGCAGCTCAATCATTGAGGTCGTTGACTCGTCGATCACCGTTGGTCCACGCAGTGTGGGTTCGGCTCCTGGCCCAGCTTGTTTTGCCATGGGGGGTAGTGACGCAACGATTACCGATGTGCTGTTGCTCACCGGAGTTCTCGATTCCGCCACTTTCCTCGGTGGCACCATGGCGCTGGATGCGACCCGTAGCGAAGCGGTCGTAACCGCCAAGATCGCCCAACCGTTGGGTATCGGTCTCGCGCAGGCGCTGGCGCAAATGGAGAACGCCTTTACCGATCGACTCGCTCGCGCCGTCTCTGCTGCCGGTGAGCAAAGCAGCGATTCGGTCATCGCAGCGTTTGGCGGAGCGGGGCCGATGTTGATCTGTGATGTCGCTCGCAAGGCGGGGGCGCGCCGGGTGCTGGTACCCCATTCGGCCGCGGTCTTTAGCGCTTATGGGATTGGATTTTCCGACATCACCCAGCAGTATCAGATCTCCTTGGATGCACGCCAACCCGACTTTGATCTCGCCGCGGAGGCTGCGGTCGCTGAGTTGAATGAGAGAGCCCGCCGTGACATCTTTGCAGAGGGAATCGACTTCGACGGCTGCACTTTGACCTATCGCCTGGTGAGAGGGGATGGCTCGGTGGTGGAATTAAGTGATCCAAGTGCACTGGCCTCAAAACTCAATGGTTCGAGTGCCGTTCTGGAACTCTCGGTAGTCTCCGAGCTCCCCCATATCTCATTCGCAAGCTCCAGCGAAGATCATAGTTTCGATGCGTTGCCCTCGGGACAGCGCTCGGTGCTCGACACCGCGAACGCTGCCAATGGACGCGTGTTGCTTCCGGTGTTCGATCTTGAGTCGCTTTCTGCTGGGGCCGCAGGAGTTGGACCGGCGATAATTGAAGGGCCATTTTTTACCATGAAGATCCCTGTTGATTGGGAGTTTCTCACCACGACATCCGGTGATGTCCTGCTTAGCGACCAAAGGAGTTCGTAATGCGTTATGTCCCCATGACGGAGTATCTTCAGATCGATTTGACTGACGAAAGGTGGCAATGTCGCCGCTGTCATCACGACATCACCTCGGCGCGGGAGAACTACAAAACGGGACTTCTCGTTTACGACCGAGATCCCCGGGAAATCCACCGTCCCCTCATCGACGCACAGAAGTACGAGTTCACTTTTTCTCCCGATCCGCTTTGGTGCAGGATCGTGGAGTTCTATTGCCCGGGATGCGGGACCATGATTGAGGTGGAGTACCTTCCGCCTGGTCACCCACCGACTTACGACATGGAGATCGATGTCGATGCCCTACGGGCTCAAAAGGCGGGACTTGGCGATGACGTTGAGATACCGCTGGGGCGCGATATCCCAGTTAATTTCAGCACCAAAAGCTACTCGCGAAGCGAAGGTGGGAAATGAGACGAATTTCGGTTGACATCGGTGGAACTTTTACCGACTGTTTCGTCGCTTGGGATGAGGAGTTTTTCCAAAGCAAGGCGCTCACTACCCATCACAATCTCTCCATGGGGTTCAACCATGCCCTCGATCAAGCCTGCCAGCGGATCGGCAAGGATCGTCGCGATGTGCTGGGCGGCGTCGATTCGGTGAGATACGCCACCACGCTTGGTACCAACGCACTGATCGAGCGCAGTGGCCCCACCGTGGGTGTCTTGGTGACCGCAGGTTTTGAAAGCACCATTCCACTTTCTCGGGGACGTGGTTATGGCGAGGGCCTCGATGCTCTCGCCAAGAATGACCTCTCCAGTGGTACCCGGCCCGAGCCGCTGGTTCCGCCTCGATTGATCCGGTCACTGCGCGAGCGCGTGAGTTACTCCGGCGAGGTTTTGATGGCACTAACCGTCGAAGACGTCAGGTGCCAGCTCAAGGCTCTTATCGATGCCGGTGCCGAAGCCCTAGTGGTTTCGCTCACCAACGCCACGGAGAATCCCGCCCACGAGCGCCTCGTGCAAGAGATCTTCTTGAGCGAGTACCCCGCGCACCAACTCGGCGCTATTCCCATGCTTTTGTCGCACCAGCTTTCGGGCCGCAAAGGGGAGTACGTTCGAACCACCACAACTATCATCGACGCCTACCTTCATGCAACCATGTATCACGCCCTCTCGGATCTCGAGCAGAACCTTCGTGCCAACGGATATGCGAAGCCCATGCTGGTGAATCACAACACCGGAGGTATGGCGCAACTCAACTCCACTGACGCTCTGCAGACCATCCACAGTGGTCCCGTGGCGGGCATCGCCGCGAGTGAGCACCTTGCCGGAGAAGTGAAGATCGACAAGATCATCGCCACCGACATGGGAGGCACTAGCTTCGATATCGGCCTGGTCACCGTAGGAGGCGGAAAGCACTACGACTACATGCCGGTGATCGACCGCTGGCTGGTCTCGATTCCCATGATCCGCCTCGTGACACTGGGCGCGGGCGGAGGCTCGATCGCCAGTTATAACAGCCTGCACGATTCAGTACAGGTGGGGCCGCGCAGCGCTGGTTCTGACCCGGGACCGGCAAGTTATGACCGTGGCGGCTTGCACCCCACCGTCACCGATGCCGACCTGCTGCTGGGATACCTCGACCCTGGCGATTACGCCGGCGGGCAGATCCCGCTCAATCCGTCGCGCGCAGAGTTTGCCATCGAGGAAGCTTTCGGGGATCACCTCGATCTCGATCCGGTCGAGATCTCATTGCTGATAAAGGCTGAAGTGGACGATCAGATGGCCAATGGGATGGGTAAAGAGCTGCGCATCCGCGGCTATCTTCCCGAAGAGTTCACCATGCTCGCTTACGGCGGGAATGGACCGTTGCACTGCTGCGGCATCGCGGATCGCCTTGGCATCACAAAAGTTCTCGCTCCTCCCTACAGTTCGGTTTTTTCCGCCTTGGGCGCGGGCAACACCAACCAGATGCACATCCACGAGCGCACCATCGCCATCAACCTCTTCAGTTCCGCTACGCGTCAGCTCTTTGAGAACTTCGAACTTTTCAACGGTATCGTCGAGGAACTTGAATCCCGAGGCACAGCAGACATCGTGCGCCAAGGAATGGATCCGCTCGAAGTGGAGCATCGCTTGGAGTTGGATATGCGCTATGGCAATCAGCTGGTGACCTTGGCAGTAGTGGTCGATCGCAACAGGCTCCGCTCGGTCGGCGACACTCTGGCGATTGCCGATCTCTTCTCCCATGAGTACGCGCGACGATACGGTGAAGGGAGCCAATCTCCCGAAGCCGGGATCCGCATCTCCACGGTCCGCGTCGCTACCTTTATCGCGGGCAAGTCAATAGCCTTTGGCACCCTGGCGCCTGCGGGCGAGTTGTCCGAGCCGACACGGATCGCGACCAGGAGGTGCCGTTTCCCCGGTTTTGCCGATCCGCTCGAGACTGCGATATTTGACCAGAGCGCGCTTGAGCCAAGCCATCGGATCTTTGGCCCCGCGATTGTGACTGCCGAGTCCACCACCTATCTGGTGGAGCCGTCCTGGCGGATCGAGACCGGTGATCGTGGAGCGGTCTGGTTCTTCAAAGAAGAAAGTTCAGGAGGAGTTCAATGACACAGGCACACACGCCTTATACGGCCGAGGAGCAGATCAAGGTAGATGAGTTTCTTGCCGGTGCCACCCTGTTTTTGGGACCGGATCCCGAAATCATGCGTGACCACAAGTCGGCGCCGCGCACGCCCTTGGAGGAGGAGCTACTTTCTAGGCCCATAGACAGCGACGCCCTCGACAAGGTGCGTAAGCGCATAGTGGCGGGTCTTGACGAGGCTTATGAGATGATGGAACAGACCGGCGCCGCACCGGGCGCGAAGTGGGGTGACCTTACCAGCGCGGTCTATTCCGCAGGTGGAGACCTGGTCCACATCAGTTCCGGCGGTGTTTTGGCCTTCGCTTCGGTTTTGCACTACCCGGTCCGATTTATCAACAAGTACTGGGCATCGGATCCCTCGGTTGGAATCCACGATGGAGACGCCTTTATCCATAATGACGCCCGATACGGCAACATTCACTGCACTGACCAATCCATCATCATGCCCGTTTTTCATGGTGGCGAGATAATCGCCTGGGTAGCCACAGTGGTGCACGAGGGTGAAAACGGTGCCAAGGAGCCGGGCGGAATGCCCTCGAGCTCAGAGTCCGCCTTCGACGACGGCTTGCGCATGCCCCCGTTCAAAATCTTTGAACGGGGGGTGTTGCGCCGGGACCTGCTTACCTTCCTGCAGAACTCGGTGCGCGAGCCCAAGCTGCAGTATCAGGATTTGAAGGTGAAGTATTACGCGGCGCTTCGCATCAAAGAGCGCGTTCTCGCCGTGATTGATGAGGTGGGACGAGATACTTTTGTAGTTTCGCTGCGCAAGTCACTCGAGGACGTTGAAGCGGAAGCCCGGCGTCGCGTTCGTCTGATTCCGGATGGAACCTACCGAGTGAATCTCTGGTCGGACTCCACGCTGCGCGAGAACTTATTGCTCAAGTACCCCTGTGCCATCACCATCAAGGGTGAGCAGATGACCATCGACTGGCGCGGCGCCGCTCCGCAATTTCTCAATCGGGCCTTCAATTCCACTCTGGGAACTTCAAAGTGCGGCATGAACCAGGGCATCCTCGCCTTCCTTTGGCCCGATCTTCCTCGTGGCATCTCGGTG
>JAJYGZ010000152.1 GCA_021790495.1 Actinomycetes bacterium | reverse complement strand
GGCCTCATGGCGAGCGGGGCGCTGGATGTGTCACCGCTCATCTCTCATCGCTATCCCATCGAGAATGCCGAAGAGGCGTATGGGCTCATCGAGAGCGGGAAGGAGGCCGCCTCCGTCTCCCGCCAAGCACGACAACTCGACGATAGTGGTGCGTACCCGTGCGAGCGCGACGCGGCTCAACTCGTGAGTAGACGCAAGCCGCTCGGTCAAGGGCCCATCTTCGGTGACCGAGCGCCGGCACCACTCGAGATTCATCCCGATGCTGACCAAGTGTTGTGCGACGGAGTCGTGAAGCTCTGTCGCGATTCGGCTCCGCTCGGCATCGATCAACCGCCGTTGCCGTTCTTGCAACAGCTGAACCCGAGCCGCTTGGAGTTGCTCGTACTGCTGCTCAAGTTGTTTCGCCTTCTCGTTCGCGTCTTCCCACCCCTGAATCGCCGCCTCGCGAAGCAGCTCGCTTTCGCGGTACAACGCGACGTTTCTCAGCGCTACTACGGTTTGCTGTGCAAGAATCTGCAGAATAGATATGTCAGTCTTATCGATGAGAGCGGGCCTGCGCGAGAGCACCACGAGGCTCCCTTGGTCGATATCATCGGCCACTAGGGGCACAGCAAGACCCAGGCTCGCAAGAGCGCCCGCCCGATCGTCAAAAGGTTGCGCCTCCCGAGAACCTCTCCCCATCAGCACGGGGGTGCCGTAGCGCACCGCAGCCAACCCTAAGGTCACGGCAAGGACAGGCAGCAACGCAACGTTGGTCACCTCTGTCCCGTCAACGAGCGCAACAGCCCCGAAGGAGGGCGCGCCGCCTTGGACCTCGCGAGGAATCATCGCTACACAATCGGCATCGAAGTGGCGTGTCGCGGCCAGTACGACTGCCCTACTTAGGCCGGACGTCCCTTCGGTCGTGGTGCAAAGGGCCGTCGAGATCTCGCGGAGTGCGGCAATTGAACGCTCCAGGTCCACTGCGGTGTGTCGCCAAGCCGCATAAAAATTTGGCTTGCTCGAATGCGCTCCGGTGAGGTGTTCGAGCCACTCGTCGGCCTCCCGGTCGGAAAAGCCTGATCCCCGCTCCTGTGCGAGCACGTCAGAGTGCCGCGATGCAGATATCGCGCACATCGTTGGCCGTGAGCGGTCGCGGGTTGGTCGTAATGTAGGCGTCATGGAGAGCGTTCTCAGCGAAGCGTGCAATGTGCTCCACCCTTACCCCGACCGCGCTGAGGCCACTGGGTACGCCCACCTCGGCCGCCATTAGTTGGATTCGCTCGGCAAGCAGATCGACCACACATCGCGGATCGGACGGGTCCACGACGATACCGATCGCCTCGGCAACGTCGAGGTAACGAAATGGGTGTGTCGCGCCATTGAACCTAATCACGTGCGGAAGGAGGATCGCGTTCAATAAACCGTGGTGAAGGTCGAGGAAGCCGCCTATCTGATGTGAGATTGCGTGGGTCGCGCCAAGCAACGCATTGCTGAAGGCGAGCCCGGCTTGCAAGCTGGCTCGGGCGATTCCCTCCTTCGCCCCAAGGTCATAGGGATCCTCAAGCGACGCAAGCAAGTGTCGGGAGATGCCCCGCATCGCCGCGATGGCGTGGACGTCGCTGAGGAAGTCAGCTCCATTGGAGACGTAAGCCTCTATTGCGTGCACGAGGGCATCGAGGGCAGTGTAGGCGCTAATCTCTTGGGACATTGTCGTGAGCAGGTAGGGGTCAGTGATGGAGACGTCAGGGACGAGAGCGCGACCGCCGATGGTCACTTTGAGCCGTCGCGAGGTATCGGAAATGACGCAGAACTGCGAGACGTCCGCGCCTGTGCCTCCGGTGCTTGGGACCATCACCATCGGAGGTATTGCTCGAGTGATACGGTCTACGCCCTCGTAGTCAAGGATCGTGCCGCCATTTGTGCTGAGAATAGCGATGGCCTTAGCCGCATCGATACAGCTACCGCCACCGATAGCCAGCAGTGCGTCGCCACCCCACTCGTTGAATCGCTCTAGTCCACGAACGATCTCAAAATCTTTCGGATTCGAACTGACACCGTCCCAAATGGCGACCTCCAAGCAGCGCTCCTCCAAGTGAGGAATAGCGCGATCAACCCAGCCTGCAGCACGGACTCCCGGATCTGTCACCAGCAAGGGACGGGTCACGCCGATCCGTCGCAGCACGTTTCCCACCTCCGCAAGCGAGCCGACACCGAAGATGACCTCTGGCACCAGGAACTTATGTGTGCGACGCCTTGGATAGGGTTGTTCGTGTTCAATCTGAGGCTGTTGAACAGGGTTCCTTCGCGTCGGCATTTCGGTAATTGCGCGCGCCATGGCCATTCTCCCCCCGGATCCCAATTTCGAGACAAACCGATAGTACCAGACAGCGCGGAGCGTAGCCAGCTATCGGAATCGATCCACCCTATTTGCTCCAGCAAGGGCTGTCCAGCCAGCGACGATAGGCATCCGGTTGCGCGACACTTAGCGACTGCGGTCAACGACGCCAGGCGCCGGCGGCGGATCTTGGAACCAACTACTCGCGATCACGAGGCCCGGAACACTACGACGCTGGGCTTGTTATTGTTTCGCTCGGGTCTGCACGGTTAGAGTGATTTCCCTGAATGGCGACATTATGTAAGAATGGATACCGAGGCCATCGGATATAGGATGATGCAGGCATTCAGCGACGGAAAACAATTTTGGCAGGCTACGGGCCGAAGTTGGGTCCCTCGAGCACACATCGTGCCGGGAAGGCAAAAAATACCGCCGTGTGCGTTCGGTGTGAATCGTAATACCAGAGTCCGCGTTGGCAACCGATGGGGCTTCTCCCCGGGTCGTCGCCGCAGGCGCGGAGCCTGCGCAACCTTGGTCTTTGTGGCATTTTCGGCATTGGCACCAACGAGACGTAGCTGGGATATGGCCGCATCGAGTTGGTTGAGTTAATTTGGCACAAAGGATGGGCCGCTGGGGGGCGATCTATTTTGTGAACGACTGTGATTCCGTCATCTAGCCACGGCATGAAGACGGAATCACGAGATCAGTTAGGTGGTTTTGCTAAGCATGGCCGTTTATAGAAGGAAACCCAAGTCCGACGCCATCGTGCTCTTTGGGGCATCGGGCGACCTGGCGCAGAAGAAACTACTCCCAGCCTGCTACCGCTTGGCGCGAAAAGGACAATTGCCCCCCAAGGTAATTGGCGTTGCGGCGACAGAGTGGACCAAAGAGCAGTTTCGCGAGTACGCGATAAGTTCTATCAAGCTTGCCGACGAAGACATCGACATAGAGGTTCTCGACGCAATGTGCGCGTCCCTCTGCTATGTCTCGGGAAACTACCAAGATCCTTCCATCTACGAGAGGCTCGAAAAAGAGCTGGGGACGGCACATCGACCGATCTTTTATCTCGCGGTACCTCCGGACATGTTCGAGACCGTCGTCGACGGGCTCGCCTCGAGGGGGATGAACCGTTCCGCGCGACTCGTGATCGAAAAGCCATTCGGGAGGGACACCAACTCGGCTATCACCCTAAATGCCCACCTTCATCGCCACTTTCCGGAGGATTCGATCTATCGAATCGACCATTTCCTCGGCAAGCAGCCGGTGCAAAACCTATTGGTCTTTCGCTTCGCGAACTCGATCCTGGAGCCGATTTGGAACAGAAATTTCATCTCGAGCGTACGGATCACCATGGCCGAGGACTTCGGAATCGATGGCAGGGGAGCCTTTTACGACAGGATCGGCGCGACGCGCGATGTGGTGCAGAACCACCTTCTCCAACTGGTGGCGCTTCTGGCCCTCGAACCCCCTGCGTCTTCGGATCCCGATGCGCTCAGAGACGAGAAGCTCAAAGTACTCAAGGCGATGCGCCCACCCAACCAGGCCGATTTTGTCCGTGGTCAGTACGAGGGCTACCGCAACGAGATCGGCGTGGATCCATCCTCGAATGCCGAGACCTTCGTCGCGCTCAAGACAGAGATCGATAACTGGCGGTGGGCGGGAGTCCCATTTATTTTAAAGACCGGCAAACACCTGAATACCACATGCACCGAGGCGGTCGTTAGATTCAAAGCGCCTCCCTCACGGATATTCGGCGAGTCCTCGGCACGCTCGCTCTTGCCCAACGAGCTACGCTTCGAACTCAAACCCAGCGAAAGAATTACGCTTCGCCTTCACGTCAAACAACCCGGGTCCGACCTAATTCCCATGCCAGTGGATCTTGAGGTCGCCGACCCAGAGTTGTCGGCAAGTAATTCCGAGGCATATGAAATCCTCCTCAACGACGCAATGCGGGGAGATCTCTCCCGCTTCGCGCGTCAAGACGCGGTGATAGAAGCGTGGCGCATAGTCGATCCGATCATCTCGAATCCGCCGCCGTGCGAGATCTACTATCGCGGCTCGAGCGGCCCGATGGGCGCGAGCTCTTTGGCCGATGGACTCGGCGGCTGGGAAACATGGATGAATCCGCCCGAAGATAGCCCCTAGATGCACTTCCCGCGCGAGTGCAGGCCATAGAGATCGCGTGTCCAATTCGCGGGTAGGGTTAGCTACAATGATTCAGGTTTGAAGAGTTGTCGCCTGTTAGCCGTTATCTGCGCAGGTTGAAGTGCAAGGGGACGTTACCACATGCAGATACCGGGTTCGGTAATCGCGCCGAACATCTCTAGCGTCCTGTATGCCAACCTCGAGCACCAAGCCCTGATAGTCATCTTGTGCGGAT
>JAJYGZ010000080.1 GCA_021790495.1 Actinomycetes bacterium | reverse complement strand
CAACCTCTAGCAAGACTCAAGGGTGCGGAGGGTTCGCTGATAACAGGCCTCGGGGTACCCTGCAACCCTCAAAAGAGACCCGCGGTGCATGGAAACTGAGCGAGTGCGTCGATCTCAAAAACGCTCCAGCGAATTACCGCGGCACTCTTCCAGCCGCGCGTATTCGGGATCGCACGTCCCACCAAATGGCGGCGATTCGTAAGGTTATCCCAGGTTTCCCGGATCATGATGACGAGCGGCGGTTCCGCTGTTCGCGTCGCTCGTTGAACGAGCGTCGCAGGGGTCGAGGACGTGCCGTGGCGAGGTGCCCAGGATCGAAGCTGCGCGGCCAGTGCTGACCAATTTAGGCCTGGGGGGTCTATGGCTCTCTATCGGTCCTGGTCACACTCTTTATTGTACTTTTAAACGCAAAACTGATCGGCGCCACGATGGCCGCCCAAAAGTTCCGAATGACGGGCGACAGAGAGGCTTTATTGAGCATATACTTTGAGTAGCTGCTCAATTAAGGTGAGAGATGGCCAAATCCGGAACTCCAAGCAAGGTGACAGGGCGAGGTAGTGCTCGTTCGGTTGGAACTCGCCGCCTCCTCGTCGACGCGGCAATCGAGACTCTCAAGTCGGAGGGTTACGCAGGTGCAAGTGCCCGGGCCATCGCTGAACGAGCTGGGTCCAACCAGGGACTGATCTTCTATCACTTCGGTTCGGTCGCCAATCTCTTGTTGGCCGCCCTCGATTCAGTCAGCGCCGATCGCTTAGAGCAGTACGGCGAATCCGTCGCCAATGTGGGCACGCCTAGCGAGCTCGTCGATGCGGCCGCCGACATCTTCCGCAAAGACCTCGACGCCGGTTACATCACCGTCTTGGTCGAGATGGTCGCCGGAGCCTCCTCAACCCCTGGCCTGGGTGACGAAGTTGCCGCTCGCATCGGACATTGGAAGGAGTTCGCTCAAACCGCCGTCGAACACTCTTTCGGCGACTCGCCACTGCTCACCGTGCTTCCATCGAAGGACGTAGCCCACGCGATCGTCGCCCTCTACATCGGTCTTGAGATGCTCAGCCACCTCGACGGCGACCGCGGACCGGCACTGGCCCTTTTCGCCCACGCCAAGCAGCTCACGGGGCTGTTCGAAGCCACAACCGGATCGACCGCTATGAAAGAGACGACATGACTAGTGCCCGAGTCGCTGGACACCGACACTCCGTGGGCAGGACGTGGTTTGCCATGGAGATCGCCTACGTGGTCCTGATCGCAGCATTGGCGACGGCCGGAATGACGGCCGAGTCTCATCGACTTCTCCTCCTCGGTGCCGGGTGCCTGGCACTGCCTTGTGGCGTCGGCGCGATCGTGGGTCTCTACCTCCTCACCGGCTTGTTCAACTGGGTGGCAGCAGGGTTTTCGACGTACAGTTTCAGCCAGGGCACTGGAGGGTGTAATCCCTCCGGGCACTGCTGGTCCACGACGACCGGAACGCCGGTAGGGGCACAAGGGTTCTTGTTCAGCGCATGCGTAGTACTACTGTTCGTAGGCGCCGCCGTGACCAATGTCCTGATTCTGCGCTCAGTGGTCCGCGGGCGGCACGGCCATGATCTGGCACGTCCGGACGTCACCGAACCTAATAAGTAACAATACTCGCCCTGAAGTGGGGATGTGGGAACGCTTTACACCGAGGAGCGGTCGCTGGAGGCTGACTGACCTCGACGGATCGGCCAGCAAACGTATTCCACAATCCCAGGTTGAAAAATCCGTGATGAAACCCATAATTCTGCAGGTTTCGAACCGGAATACCATTTCCGAGAATTCGATAAGACCTAATCAGGCTATGTTTAGCGGTCTCCAGAATCCCCCTGACAGCGGTCAATGCACTCCCTCAATCCACAAGTTCCGGGTTCGAATTCCAGCGAGCACACGAGTTTTCTGGCTCTTGAGCACCACCCCGAATTGCTGATCCATAAAGTTCATCCCGTCCAAGCCCAACCGCCTTAATGACCAAGTGCGCGAGCAGCGACGTCATACCGTCGCGGAGTCGGTGGCAATTGCCGGGCTCCACCTGGGCCGATGGGCCTTAAGCCCTTATTGCATATACCCCACGGGGTATAGGTTGGCAATATGAAAATTGATAGAGAGCAAAAAATAGTTGTCATTGGAGGTGTGGCGGGGGGCATGAGCTTTGCGGCTCGAGCACGTCGCTTGTCCGCGCACGCCGAGATCGTCGTCTTGGAGCGCGACAAGTACGTTTCTTACGCAAATTGCGGACTGCCATATTTCGTCAGCGGAGAGATTGCCGATCGAAGTTCGCTCCTTCTTCAGACACCGCACTCATTGCGAGAGTCCCTCAATTTGGACGTTCGGATAGCTAGCGAGGTAATGGAGATCGATCGCAAGGGCCGGCGGGTGAAAATTCGCAGGCTGGACAACGAGGAGAGCTACTGGGAGGGCTACGACAACTTGGTGCTTGCCACCGGTGCAGTACCTCATCTCCCGGAGATCGAGGGGATAGACGATCCGGCGGTTCGAACCCTACGATCGGTACCCGATGCTGAGGCGCTCAGGGATATTGTGGCGGGCCAAGCCAAGAGCGCTATTGTCGTCGGCGCGGGATTCATCGGAGTCGAATTGGCAGAAGCCCTGACTGCGGCTGGCATTCGCGTGGACCTGGTCGAAATGGCAGATCAGGTATTGGCGGGGTTTGACCCCGAGATGGCCCGCGGCGTCGCTACCGAACTCGTCGCTAATGGCGTCTCCCTACACCTGGGGTGTTCGCTTGAGCGAATTGTGCGCGACGGCGAGCAACTCCAAGCTCACCTGTCGGACAAAAGCGTGCTAAGAGCCCATTTTATCAACCTGAATATCGGAGTGATCCCAGAGTCCACCCTCGCCAAAGCAATTGGCCTCGAGATCAACGCGCGCGGCGCGGTAGTGGTGGATTCTGACTTTGGAACCTCGGATCCTCACATCTTTGCCATTGGAGACCTTGCCGCAGTGCAGAACCGTGATACTGGCCTGTTGGGTTCAATCCCCTTCGCTGGACCAGCCAACCGCCAGGGCCGCGCCTTGGCCGACTTGCTTTTCAAAAACACCACCAAGAAGCTCTCCTTTAGCGGAACAGCAATCGTCAAAGTCTTTGGGACGACGGCGGCAATGACGGGCCTTTCGGAAAAAAGCGCCTCGCGTGTTGGGGTACCATTCCAAAAGGTCTATTTGCATCCGGGAAATCATGCTGGTTACTATCCCGGCGCCGAGAAGATGCATATCAAGTTGCTCTTCGCACCTGATACTGGCCGGATTCTCGGCGCGCAGATAGTTGGCGGTGAGGGTGTAGATAAGCGGATCGATGTCTTGGCAACCGCAATTCAGTTCGGATCGACCGTAGAAGAACTTGCCGATCTCGAACTTGCCTACGCACCGCAGTTCGGATCTGCAAAAGATCCCGTCAACATGGCGGGAATGATCGCTTCTAACCTTCGCGAAGGATTGGTGGAGTACTTTTACCCAGAGGACTTTTTCGGCTTTGACGAGGAAACCTTCGTTGTCGACGTGCGTAGTAGACAAGAATTTGCCGAACAACATCTCGACCAAGCGATAAACATACCCCATACCGAGCTGATAGGTCGCCTCGCCGAGATCCCTATAGATCGCCCGGTGCGACTCTATTGCGCCTCGGGGTTCCGTTCCTACCTCGCCTATCGAGCCCTGCGAGAACGCGGCGTGACCGATTTGGCCACCTTGTCAGGAGGAATTTTTACACTGCGAAATCACCACGTGGCAACCAAGCTCCTCATTGAGCCTGAACCGGAGATCTCAACCAAGCGGGCCAGCTGAATGTCGGATCTCGCAGTGCGTCAAGCTGCTTGATTACCAAGCCAGCTTCGTTGCTGGCGCGCGACGTCAAACCAAACTTCGGACCGAGCCGCCGAGCGATACCGCCTTTCAAAAGGCGCCACCACAATTCGTGTTGTCGTTCTGTCAACTTGCCTTTAGGTGAAGATCGAGCTCTACAACCCCCGATGTTGCCAAGGTCCAGCTCAACCGCAAAGAGGCCCTTATAAGTCCCTACCGCCTCTGGGCCGCTAAGTTCACCTTCTTGTTCCGGAGTACCGATGACCTAGACCCCATCGAGTGCCGCGCCAGCGATAGCGGCGAACTCAGCCTCGGTTGATCAATACCTAAACAGGGTTCAGTGCGTTTGTGGCCATGGTTTCGACGTCGTGCGCCAACTCGCGCCCGTTGCCGTCCCCGACCATATTGTTGGGCAATTGAGAGATCGACGACACGGCGGTCATTAATGAACTACTATTCATTTTTGATACATTTCGCTTCTTCTCCTCGGGATGGGATTCGTGGTAAACCCGCCAAATGACAGCGCCAGAACGGTCGTGGCAACCGGGACGCACGGGGCGCTCAAGGCAGTGCGCGCCGAGTGGCGCACCCGGGAAATCCTCGATGCGACGGCGCGCCTCATGGCGCGCGACGGCTTTGAAGGGGTATCGATGCAGGCTCTCGCCGACGAGGCATCCGTGAGTGTAGGGCTGATCTATCGTTACTTCTCAGGTAAGCAGGAATTGCTCGAAGCGGTCATCGTCGATGTGCTCGATGCGTTCGAGGAGCGAGTGCCCGTCGCGATCGCGACGTGCGCGGGGGATCCCATCGAAGCGATAGCCGCCGCATTTGGCGCGTACTGTACTGTCATCGACGAGCATCGATCGGAA
>JAJYGZ010000272.1 GCA_021790495.1 Actinomycetes bacterium | reverse complement strand
GATCTCTCGACTTGGTCGGGGCGCACCGAAAAGAGTTCGACGGCTTCGATGATCTCTAGCGCCTTGTTCATCAAAGTGGAAGAGTCCACGGTTATCTTGGGCCCCATTGACCAGGTAGGGTGGCGAAGCGCGTCGGCCTTGGAAACCGAGGCGAGCGCCTCTGCGCTGGTCGAGCGAAATGGACCCCCTGAGGTGGTGAGGACGAGCCGTGCCACCTCTGAGACGCTTCCGGCTCGCAAACATTGGTGAATCGCCGCGTGCTCGGAGTCGACGGGTACTATTTCGGCCCCAGAATTTGCGAGCGCCGCGCGTACCACCGCACCGCCGGCCACCAGCGACTCTTTATTCGCCAACGCCAGCCTCCGGCCGGCGGCCAAGGCGCCTAGGGTCACCGACAGCCCGGCAAAGCCGACCACCGCATTCAGCGCAACGTCGGCCTCACCAGCGCTTTCGCTCAGACCCTCGCTCCCGATGCGACACTCGAGTCCCGCGAAGCGCTCGCGGATCGCACCCGCCATCTCGGCGCTGCCAACCACGACGACCCGGGGGTTGAACTCGCTTATCTGGACGCAAAGCAGCTCGAGATTGGAATTCGCGCTGAGCGCGTGGATGGCGAGAGGACTCTCGCTGTTGCGAATCACCTCAAGGGCTTGCACCCCGATGCTTCCCGTAGAACCAAAGATGGAAACTGTCTCGGCTTTTGGAGTGGGAAAATTTGACATCGTACCCTCCAAGCTAGCGAGGCGTCGATGTTCAAGGGTCGATGCCACTGACGGTCAGGCCGACCTTTGGTCGGCTAAGCGATGTGGTGGGTGAAGTAGAGCATGTAAAAGACCAGCGGAGTCACGAAGACCAAGCCATCAAGGCGATCCAGCATGCCTCCGTGTCCAGGCAACAGGCTCCCGGCGTCCTTGGCACCGATCTCACGCTTAATCTTTGACTCAACCAAGTCGCCGCACGGCCCCCCGATCGCCGCCAGAAGGCCTATCATCCCGCCAAGCGCCATCGTGACCG
This sequence comes from Actinomycetes bacterium, assembly GCA_021790495.1. Lineage (GTDB taxonomy): Bacteria > Actinomycetota > Acidimicrobiia > Acidimicrobiales > Acidimicrobiaceae > Acidithrix. The sequence continues at coordinate 3,780 of JAJYGZ010000272.1, read as the reverse complement.
GATGGATGTGGCTCGCGATCAGAGCACCTGCGAGTATCGCGCCAGCCCCGCCGACTAAGAGGCCCTCCACGGTTTTAGCGGGCGAAATCTTCGGCGCCAACTTGCGCTTTCCGAAGACCATGCCGCCGAAGTAGGCAAAAACGTCGTTGGCAGCCACCACGATTAGCACCGACATCATGTATGCCAGCCCCCTCCGGGCATCACCAGTGGGAAGCGGACGGATGATTGCCGCGGCGTAGGCACCGCCCAATCCGATCCAGGCCACGCCCATGAAGGTGATGGAGGCATTCGCCAGAACTGGCGCCTTGAGAACTCCGAGAAGATACCACAAGAACGACGCCAGCAGGGTGAAGGAAAACACCAGCACGATCGCGCTCGGGCCCTTAAGGTAGGCCCCGACTACGGCTCCAACGGTTCCGATCAGGCCAACGATAACGGCGGGACGGTATCCGCCTTTGGGTCCGCCCACGTGCTCTTGGCGCACCAGCCGGTAGTACTCGGCCGTGGCGAGAACAATAGCAAGGGTCACCGCAACCAGAACGGCTATGTGACCGAGCAGAAACGCGATTACCAGCACCGCGCCTAGGCCCAGGCCTGTCACCACCCTGACCGTCACCGACGCCGAGGAGGAAGACGCATCCTTGGAACTCTCTTCGGGGGCGACCGGCGATGTCTTCGCCTTCGGCCCCGAACGCTTTGCCCCCTTGCGAAGGGGTCTTTTGAATTGCGGACGGCGCCTCTCGGGCAACTGCATTTCGGTCGGCGGCACTGGCGGCGTCACACCCGCATCCGCATAGAAGTCTCGACCCGATCGGGCTGGCGTAGGCTTTGCGATCTCGGAGGTGTCCGCATTTTGGGCGCTCGGGCTTCTATGCACGCGCGCTTGGCGGCTCCACAACGGGATCGGGCGAGACGAGATCACCCTCAAAGAGCCCGTCGTCGGAATATCCGAACCATGGGTAGTGACGCCGGCCCCTCGATCAAGGCCAGTCAAATCGATGGTGTCTTGGTCCGATGAGCGGCTGCCCATATGGCCGAGATGGCCGAGATGGCCAAAATGGCGACCCTTTGCGTCAGGAGCATCGTGGACACTGCCGATCTGGTCAGAGCGCTCAAGCAATCGGCGCTCTCGCTTGAAGCTGAGTGCCCCTTCATCGACACTCGCCGGATCTACTTCATCATCCTTGGAGGTGTTGAGACCATAGATTTTAGGAATCTCCCCAGTGGGCGGATCGGTCCAGTGCGGCAGCTTCGCGCCGTTGGATTTGCCTTCGGGGCCCCAATAGCGGCGTCTTGCGCCACCTTCGGATTCATTCGGGACGCCTTTGCCGTTGGGCGCATCACTGCCCGCAGGACCATCGGAGTACTCTCGTGACACCCAACCCTCCTTGTCACCGTGAAAATCCGAACCAAAGGTTCAGACTTCCATCAGTTCCTTCTCTTTGGACTCGAGCATCTTGTCGATCTCGGCAATGGCGTCTGACGTCGCCTTGTCGAGATCTTTCTCCGCGCGCTCGAGCTGGTCTTGATTGATATCGTGGCGCTTTTCCGCCTGCTCTAGCTCATGGCGTGCGGCGCGACGCTGGTTGCGGACCGACACTCGGCCTTCTTCAGCGCGATGCTTGACTTGCTTGACGAGATCCTTACGGCGCTCCTCGGTAAGAGGTGGGAACCCTAGCCGGATCACCGCACCGTCGTTAGACGGGTTGATCCCCAGGTCGGATCCCTGAATCGCCTTTTCAATCGCTCCGAGGGCTCCTTTGTCATAAGGGGAGATCACCAGCACCCGAGCTTCGGGGATCGAAAAGCCCGCCAGCTGTACCATGGGAACCTCGGTACCGTAATACTCAACGATCATCCGTTCGAGTAGTGCGGAAGAGGCGCGCCCGGTACGAAACGAGGCGAACTCGCTCTGGGTGTGCGAAACGATCTTGTGCATCTTCTCGCGATTGTCGAGAAGTGTCAGTTCAATAATTGAATCGTCCATTAGGAAACAAGAGTACCTAAGAACTCGCCTCGAAGCGCCCGAAGAATATTACCGGGGGTCATTAAATCAAAAACCAGCACCGGCAAGTCGTTGTCCTTGCAGAACGTTATCGCAGTAAGATCCATCACTCTGAGGTCGCGGGACACCACTTCCATGAAACTAATGGCATCGAACTTAATTGCTTCAGGGTCGAGCTTGGGATCCGCGCTATAAACCCCGTCGATTCCCGAATGGGTGCCCTTGAGCACCACCTCGGCGTCAATCTCAGCCCCGCGCAGGGCAGCCGCTGTATCGGTGGTGAAATACGGCGATCCGGTTCCGGCGGCGAAAATTACCACACGGCCCTTCTCAAGGTGCCTTATCGCTCGGCGGCGAATATACGGCTCAGCAAGCTCGGCCATCTGAATCGCGCTTTGAACCCTGGTTGGCTGACCCTTCTTCTCAATGGCGTTCTGGAGTGCCAGCGCGTTGATAGTGGTCGCCAACATTCCCATGTTATCCGAGGTGGCTCGTTCCAGCTTGGCCCCGGCGCCGGTGCCGCCGCGCCAAATATTGCCCCCTCCGACCACAATGGCTAACTCGACCCCCAAACCAGACGAGACCTCCACCACTTCGGTCGCCAACTGGTCCAACACGGTAGCATCGATGATCTCCTCAGAGGAAGAGCTCGCTAAAGCTTCGCCGGAGATCTTGAGCACTGCCCGCTTCCATTTTGGCGACGGCGGTATCGAAGGGCTCGCCATGGCCTAGGCGCCGATTACGACTTGGGCAAATCGGGTAACTTTGGCTCCCCCGAGGAGCTTTTCGATGGTGATCTTCTCATCGCGCACATAGGCTTGATCCATCAAGCAGACCTGCTCGTAATAACCGCGCAAACGTCCATCGACGATCTTTTCGATCTGGGCCTCGGCCTTGCCTTCGTTGCGCGATATCGCCTCGAGTGTGGCCCGCTCGGCAGCGACCTCTTCGGCGGGCACCTCGTCTCGGGAGATGAACTTGGGCTTGGTGAAGCCAATGTGCACAGCGATGTTGTGGGCCAGCTCGCGGTCCCCTCCGACCAGTTCGACCAAAACGGCATTGACCCCGCGGTCCGCCTGAGTGTGAAGGTACCCATCGACAATCGCGTCGCTCGGCCCATCCAACCGCACAACTCTGCCGACTTCGATCTTTTCCTTGAGCGTGGCGCGCAGTTCGTCCAGCTCGCTCTCGAAGCCGCTCGCGGCGTCCACTCCGGTTTCACAAACCGCCGTTGTGATGCGATCCAACATCGAGGTGAACTCGGGCGACTTGGCTACGAAGTCGGTCTCACACTTGAGCTCAACGATGGTTCCGACCTTGCCGTTATCGATGATCAAGGCCACCGCACCCTGGGAATTTTCGCGATCTTCGCGCTTCGCAGCACCAGCCTTGCCCTTTTCGCGCAAGATTTGGGCCGCACGCTCCATATCGCCATCTGCCTCTTCAAGGGCCTTCTTGACATCCAACATGCCTGCGCCGGTCTTCTTACGCAAGGCTGCTACATCTGCGGCACTTACTGCCATGGTATCCCTTTCTCGTCTTGTTACCTTGGTGAATCGTTACATTACGCCTTGGCGCGCGACGAACACCGAACTTGTTCCAAATCTGTGGTGCCCGTATCGACTAAGGCCAACCAAGGACATGCCACTTCTAAATTTCCCCCATCTCCGGGCCCCGAACCGGTCACGGCGGTGCCCGGCAGGGTTTACGCTGGGCCCCATGACGACGAGGGTGACCGCCGACCGGGCCCTGGTCATGGGCATCCTCAACGTCAC
>JAJYGZ010000001.1 GCA_021790495.1 Actinomycetes bacterium | reverse complement strand
AGACGCCACCAGCCAGTACCCCTTGCCATCGGGTGTGGCAGCCATCCCCACCACCGGCTTATTGAGCGTCATCGCCCCGGTGGACCCGTAGAACCCGGCATCACCGAAGGCGAAGATCCCCCCGTCAGACGCCACCAGCCAGTACCCGTTGGGCGGCACGCTATTTCCGCTTCGCACCACCAGCTGGGCTGAGGGTGGGCCAGCCAGTGCGAACGCAAGGTTGGCCGATTGCACCGAAGCGCCAACTGAGACCGTTGCGCCAGATAGGGGACCCAGAGTTACGCTCCCCATGGCTCCCTGCTGGGCCTCGGCGAGGCTGAGTGGACAGAGATAGGTCCCGTTTGACTGGGAGGCGCAAGAGGTGCCAGCGAAGCTCACCGTGGCTGAGGTGTTTGAGGGATTGAGCGTGATCGCCAGACTGAACGCATTCGCCGAGGCCGCTGCGCTAAAAGTGATCGGTATGTTCTGGCCGGCGACCGAGACGCCGAAGGTGGTCGCCTGTTGGGGCAGCACTTGGATTTGCCCTGCGGAGTTGTCCAACACCACGGTGTTGGGACCGACCGGGGCGAGGGTGGCTATTTCCGTCGCCCAGTTGGGATCGGCGGCCTGGATGGTGAATTCGGCGGCGGCGTAGGTCAGGCCCGTGGAAGGATCCGTCGAGACGGCCGAGTAGTCGCCGAATCTTGCCATCGGACAGGAGTTGAGCGAAATTACCCCGCATTGCAGCGCGGCGCTCCCTTGGCGGGTGAGGGTAAAGGGCGAGGCAGCAAGCGATGACGAGCCGTTCGGGGCGACAGAAAAGTAGCCCGCCGATGGATCGAGGTTTCCTCCCAGCGACGAGATGCTTGCGCTAACCACCGCCGAGCCGTTCGCCAGGGCGATAACCGCGGGGTAATAGACGTCGGAGGGGGCAGCGTTGAAGCTAAAGAGCGGGTCGATCTCGCCGCTCAGAGAGAGGCCCGACGAATTGAGGTTAAGGCGCACCAGCCTTGGGGCGGATAAGAAAGTCTCCCCTGAGGACGAATTGGGGTTCGCGACTGCGTCGTTCATCGCAAGCCAGATGGTGTTGCCCGCGAGTGAGGCCGAAAGGATCCGGTCGTCATTCGGGTCGACGGTATTGGTGGTTCCCGGCAGGGGAATCCCCGATGGCGATAGCCCAAGAAGTGCTGTTGTAGGAGTCATGGCAAGTCCAAGTGGCGTGGCGCAACTCGGGGCGAGCGAGAAGCAGCCCGGAGCGATCACCAGGGCGCTGAGCGCTTGAGCGTAGCCCGATATCACGTCGGGGGACGAGTTCGCGAAGACATAGCCCGTAGAACTTGTGGGCGCCGAGAGCGCGATGGCGCCAGGTACCGCCATTAGCTGATATCCGACGCTTGAGCCATTTGGGCCTGAGATCACGGCTGTGGTTGTTCCTTGGCTCAGTGCGGATTTGGCGATATTGAAGATTTGAGTGCCGTCGGTCGGCGAACTGGCCGACAATCCTCCCGGGTAGTCGGTTGCGGCGAGCAAGACCGTAGAGGCGCTCTGGCCGATCTTGGGCTGGTCGATGGCGTTAGGGGTTGACGGACCCCCGGCGGTATTCTGGGGCACCACCCAAGTAGTGGACCAGGTTCCAGTAACCGTGGAAGGCGTGGCCGAAAGGATGATCGCTGCGTCGTCGATTTTGTAGTTGCTTGGTGCGCCGAGAGTACAGGGACTTGCAAAGACGTACATCACCGAGAGGTAGAACCGCGCGTTGACCGAGTCATAGATTGCCCAAGGATCGGTGAGATTGCTGTCGGCGATGCCCCCGCCAGCGTTGATGCAATTTCCGAGTCCCAGATCGTTCGCGGGCATGGAGGCGTTGATCAGTTGATCGAGCGGTACCGACGCCGGTCCCGCGGAGCCGTTGATAGAGGTGAGCTGAAAGAGGCCATTTGTGATCTCGATGAGGTCGCCCCCTCCGGCAACCACGGTGGTGTCGGGCGGGGTGACCTCCTCTTGGGCCACGGCGCTCACTTGCGCCGCGGAGATTCCGTTTTGGAAGGCGCCCGAAGGTGAAGTGGCTGGGTACGAACCGATGGAGCCTGGCGACGAAATTGCCGAGGTCGTGGAGGAGTATTTGCCGCCAGTCGCGCCGCTAGGGCGATATCTCGCGGGTGTCGGGCGGATGCTGGATAGATGGGCAGCCACGGGTGCGATATCGGATAGGGCGTATCTCGCGGCCAGAGTGGGGGAGCCAGCGACCCGAGCGCCGAGGCCGACACCGCTGGTGAGGCCAAAGGCCAATAGGGCGGCAATGCCCAGGTATTGCGCCGAATGAGCTCGATGGAAACGGGCCAATCCGATGCCTTCCTCTAGTCTTTGGCGCGGCGGTCAAAGCGGTTGCTAGCCCAAAATATTAGCAGCGTAAGCGGAATTAGCGGGGTCTGACATGAAACGAACCCGACACCTGTAGCGGTTGTCGGGTTCGTTGAAGAGCTTGTGGCTTGAGATCTAGGCTTGGGCTTCGGCTTGGAGCTTGGCGATCCTTGCCATCAGGCGCCCCTTGCGCCGAGATGCCTGGTTCTTATGGATGACGCCCTTGGTGGCGGCCTTGTCAAGCTTGGATACTGCGGTGCGCATCTCCTCAAGCGTGTTGGCCTCGCCAGCGGTAGCTGCGCCTAGCGCGTTCTTTACGCGCGTCTTTAGCTCTGACCTAACGGCCTTATTGCGCTCGTGGCGCCGCTCGTTCTGCTTGTTCCGCTTTATCTGGCTCTTTATATTTGCCACATCAACCCCTGCAATTTTAGTAAAACCTGCCAGCGCGCAACGCTTATTACGGTTTCTTGCCGACGGCCATCTCCTAGGAGGCGCCAGCGCCAGTGTCGCGCGCGAAGTGTCTAGTTTAGCGGCGGAGGTGAGTTAAGGTGCTCAGGTAACCTAGTCTGATTTGGCAGATGATGTTAGAAACCGCCAAGATCCGCAACCTATCGGTAATCGCCCATATAGACCACGGGAAGTCGACACTTTCGGATCGTATCCTGGAACTGACCAAGGCGGTGGATCCGCGCGAGATGCGCGAACAGTATCTCGACTCCATGGATATCGAACGCGAGCGCGGAATTACCATCAAGGCGCAGAATGTCAGAGTCTCATGGAAGGGCTACACCCTTCATCTCATCGACACGCCTGGGCATGTGGACTTCGGATACGAAGTAAGCAGGTCGCTTGCGGCGTGTGAAGGGGTAGTGCTGCTGGTGGACGCCTCCCAGGGCATCGAGGCCCAAACACTGGCCAACTGCTACCTTGCCATCGAAAGCGACCTCGAGATCGTTGCAGTTCTCAACAAGATCGATCTTCCCGCCGCGGACCCGGAGCGCTACGCCGCAGAGATCGAAACCGTGCTGGGAATTCCAGCGGAGTCGATATTGCGTGTCTCGGCCAAGACCGGCCAAGGCGTGGCCGAGTTGCTCGACGCCGTGGTGGAGCGGATACCAGCTCCCAAGGGAGACGCCAACGCGCCGCTTCGGGCCTTGATCTTTGACTCGCTCTATGACCAGTACCGCGGGGTCGTTTCGTCGATCAGAATTATGGACGGGAAGCTCAAATCTAGCGACCGGCTCCGGTTTATGCAGGCGAACTCGTTTCACGGCGTGGAGGAGATCGGAGCGCGAATGCCCGTTCCTCATCCCGTCGACGAGCTTGGCCCAGGAGAGGTTGGATACCTGATAACCGGCATCAAAGATATCGGCCAGGCTCGAAGTGGCGAGACCGTAACCACGGCCGAGCGCGGGGCCACCGAGCCGTTGGAAGGATATCGCCACCCCAAACCGATGGTGTTTTGCGGGCTTTATCCCGTCGACGGCGACGAATTCGAGGACCTACGCGAGTCGTTGGAAAAGCTGCGGCTCAACGATTCGTCCTTTAGCTACGATCCCGAAACATCCCTGGCGCTCGGCTTCGGGTTTCGCTGCGGCTTTTTGGGATTGCTTCACATGGAGATTGTTCGCGAGCGCCTCGAACGAGAGTTCAACCTCTCGTTGATAGCGACGGCGCCATCGGTGGAGTATCGGGTTCATCTGGTCGGGCAGCCCGAATTCATCGTGGTCGATAATCCCTCCGAAATGCCCGCCGCCCAGTCTGTTGCCAAGATTGAGGAGCCCTTCCTCAAGATCGACATTCTCACCCCGACCGAGTTCACCGGCGCTGTGATGGATTTGTGCCAGACCAGACGCGGCGAGATGCTCCAGATGAACTACATCTCCCCCGAGCGGGTGGAGCTCAACTATCGCATACCGCTGGCAGAGGTGGTTATGGACTTCTTCGATGCGCTCAAGTCTCGCACCAAGGGATACGCCAGCCTTGACTACGAGGCCGACGGCTATGCGGAGTCGGATCTGGTGAAGTTGGACATCTTGCTCAACTCGGCTCCCGTGGATGCGTTTTCTGCGATCATCCATAAGTCCAAGTCATACGACTACGGGCGCAAGATGGTTGCCAAGCTGCGGGAGTTGATTCCTCGACAACTGTTTGACGTGCCGATCCAAGCGGCGGTGGGCGGTCGGATCATCGCGCGCGAGACTGTCAAAGCGCGCCGCAAGGACGTGCTTGCCAAGTGCTACGGCGGCGACATTACTCGCAAGCGCAAATTGCTCGAAAAGCAAAAAGAGGGCAAGAAGCGAATGAAAAACATTGGTCGAGTGGAGGTTCCCCAGGAGGCGTTCATTTCCGCGCTTCGCCTCGAAGAGGGAAATTGAGTCGGTTTTGGCTCCGCGAGCTTTAGCGGTTGTGGAGTCGCTCGGCTGTAGCTCGAAGAGTTAAGGTGCCGAATCAATCG
>JAJYGZ010000278.1 GCA_021790495.1 Actinomycetes bacterium | reverse complement strand
AGTTTGCCAGCGGAAGGTGCCTATTGGTGCGAGGCATCGAGGCTCGATAGCATGTCGATGAAGACCTCTACCAGGTCCCCGTCGAACTGCCGCCCGCGATTGTCGTGCAGATACGATTGTGCGTCCTTGGCGGTGAACTGGCCCGATCTATAGATGCGGGGGTTGGTGGCGGCGTCATAGACGTCAGCTATCGCGATTATTCTGCCAGCCAGCGGTATTTGATCTCCACGAAGTCCGAATGGATATCCAAGGCCATCAGGCCTCTCGTGATGCGTAATGATCGCCTCGGCGACCGCTTGGTGTTCTGGCAGCGCGTCGAGCAGCATCTCGGAACCCAATATGGGATGGCGCTTGATCTCGTCCCATTCCTCCATGTTCAGCGGGCCGGCTTTGAAGAGGATCTCGGGAGCAAGAAGTGTTTTCCCCACGTCGTGCAGCAGCCCTCCGAGGCCGAGGTCTTCCACTTGGGTGTCGTCGAGGTCGATTTTTCTCCCCAGCGCCGCAGCGAGCGACCCGACTCTGCTGGAGTGTTCGGCGGTCGGCAAATCGTAGGCGTCTAGAGCGGACAAAAACGTGGACTTTATCGAGGGATGCCCTGGCCCTTGTGGTGTGGTCCTCAATGTTGTCCAGCACAACCCAGTGAGTATTGGGCGACGATTCGTCGGCCGCCAATTGCCAGCAAGGAGGGTCTGTGGTTCTCGGGCGCAGCGAATCTAACACGGGGTGACGCAACTTGGGGAGAGCGAAGCCGATTTAGACGCAGCGTTTTAGTCCCAAAGCGCGCGAAGTAGTTAGTGCGTTCAAAGAGTAATGCGTCCAGTGCCACTAATTGAGATCGTATCACGTCCGAGCCGCACGGATAATGGCATACGGAGCAACTGGCGAATCATATATCATGGCTCACGATGCTTTTAGGTTCGCAATCCAACCAAGATCAGACCGAAGCGCCGGATTGCAATTTGGTCATCAGCTCTCCAAGCCGATCGCGGTATTTCGCCAAATTAGCTTCCTTGATTTGCTCATATCCGCGGATTTGATCGGGAAGATCGCAGATCTCGGCGACGATGTGCAATGTGGATGGATCTGCTTTGGAGATGGCGTTACGCACCGCGTCCTCGAATTCGCTTGCAAGCGATCGTTCTGTTTTTCGCAAGGGGCTCTGGCCAAAGGGGTTGAGCGTACTCGTCCTGAGCCCGCGCATCGCATAGAGAACTTTCATCGAGACCTTGGCACTCCTGGCGAGGCGGATCTTGTTCTTCATTCCCATGGCGCGAAGAATAGGGGGATGCAACAGCATGGTAGCTTTGGTTCCCGGGGGCGCAGAGCGGAGCCAGTCAAGATGCAGTCTCGCCACTTCGTACTCGTCCTTGTAGGCGATTAACTTATGAAGGCCCTTGGCGAATCCCCCCACGATATCATCGGACTCGGCTTTATCGAAACCGCGCGCCAAAAGGAGGTCGCTTACTTGGGCTACCCGGCTCAAGTAGTTCCGCGCTAGCTTGAGGTTCTGGTAGGCGACCAGGTCAATAGCGCGAAGTTCGATACTCGCGCGTTGTTCCGATAGTGCGAGTCTGGCAACCGGCTCTTGAAGTTCTCTTGGAAGTTCGGTCGCTGCCTCGGTGTGCCGTCCTTCGATGATGCCAGCGATCAATTCGGGATGAGTCACGCTGAGACGCCCCCACCTAAAGGACTCGAGGTTGGTCGCTACTGCGACCTTGTTCAACTTGAATCCCTCGAGCAGTGAGGCAAGGCTCAACGGGATCAATCCCAGCTGCCATGCGGCGCCAAGCACGATGACATTCGCGGGGATCTCGTCGTCATAGAGCGTGGTTGCCAACTCTTGAGCCCGAATGTAAAAGTTCTCCTCGGCTCTGGTGTAGCGCGAAATCAATTCGACTGCCGCGGCGGCGCTGGTTCCAACGTAGCTGACGTCGGTCACCTCGCGACCGGTAGGAACGATCGAGGTAGAGACGACCGCGCGAGTCCGTTCGGGAGATGCAACGCGCAGATTCTTCACTGCAGCGGTGCCGATCAAGTCAAAGCCAAGCAGCAGATCCGCGGTCGCCGCACTGAATGTCGCCGATCCTTGCACGCGCTCGGAGGTGATCCGGATGTCAGAAACCACCGGCCCGGCCTTTTGCGAAAGACCGGTTTGATCCAAACCGGTCCCGAACTTTCCGTCCAGCACCGTGGCGACCTCGAGAATCGCCGACAAGGTGACCACGCCGGTGCCTCCGATGCCGACCAGGCGGATTCTGGTGTCGATCTCGCCAGTCGGCATAAGTGGCTCGGGGATCTCGACTTCGGGCATAGCGACACTCTTTTTGGCCGCCGCGGAGGGCTTTTCGACCAAGAGAAAAGACGGGCAATCTCCCTTGAGACAAGAGCGGTCCTGACTACACGAACCCTGGTTGATCCGGGTTTTGCGTCCGAATTCGGTCGTTACCGGTTCAACGGAGAGGCAGTTCGACTTCTCGCCGCAGTCGCCGCAGCCCTCGCAGGTCCGTTCGTTGATGACCACGATGTCTTTCGGAGTTGCGAGCTTGCCAACCCGGCGTCGGCGCCTCTTTTCGATCGCACAGAGTTGGTCGTGAATAATGACCGTGGTTCCTTCGATCTTGGCGAGATCGGCTTGGACCTCGTCGAGGGTCTCACGCGCGAAGACCCGAGTTTGACGGGGGAGATCCAAGGCGCGGTATTTGGACGGATCGTCAGTGGTAACGACCACGCGCGCTACCCCTTCTAGATAGAGCATCTCGATCATCTCGGGAATGGTGAGCTGGCCCTCGACCTTTTGGCCCCCGGTCATGGCTACGGCGTCGTTGTAGAGGATTTTGTAGGTGACATTTAGGCCCGCGGCAACTGCAGCTCGAATCGCCAGCGAGCCAGAGTGGTGGAATGTTCCATCGCCCATGTTTTGGGAGAAATGTCGCTCGCCCACAAATGGTGCTATTCCGATGAATTGGGCTCCTTCGCCACCCATCTGGGTGACCCCGGTGAGATCGCCTCGCCCTGCGGGGTTCAAAAGAATCAAGGTGTGGCATCCGATGCCTGCCCCAACTATGGTCCCCTCAGGCGCATGGGTAGAGGTGTTGTGCGGGCATCCCGAGCAGAAGAAGGGGGTGCGCTGTTCAACCAGGGTTATCTTGCGGTTGTCGATGGCGGACAGCTCTTCAAGGCGCTTGGTAACGCCAGGGAAGTCGAAGTGCGCCAACAATCTCTGGCCAAGAGCCTTTGACACGTCATCGGCCTCGAGACCCCCGTAGGCGGGAACGAGAGTCATCCCGTCGCTATCGAGTTTGCCGGTAATCTGCGGGGCATTGGGCGCCCGGTAGAGAATCTCCTTGAGCGTTCGCTCTACGAATGGCCCCTTCTCTTCAAGGACGAGGATTTCGCTCAGGCCTTCGGCAAATTCAAAGATCGGGCGCGGATCGATCGGGTGCAAGGCGGTCATCTTCATCACTCTGATAGCGGGCGAGTCCTCGACTCCGAGGTCTCGCAACGCGGTGAGAAGGTCGAAATACGTGGTTCCGGTGGCAACTATGCCAAAGGTCGCTTGGGGCGCATTGGATATCGAGTTGAGATTATTGAGATAGACGTACTCTTGTGCCACCGCCAGGCGGATGCCGCTAAGTGTCTCTTCCATCTCTAGCAACCGCGGTCCGAGAAGGTGTGCGTCGGGACGGTGTCTAAATGGCTTATTCTTCCACTCCAGGGCGGGGAGGATGGGATTGAGTTCGGATCCCACGGCGAATACTCCGGTGGAATCCGCCACTTTGGTTACAACTTTCAATCCGCTCCAAAGGCCCGATACCCGAGACATCACCACTGCGTGGCGGAAGAGGCCGATCAGCTCCTGGGTATTGCCAGCAAAGAGAACCGGCATTCCAAGGGCGGCAAGCGTGGCGTCCGATGATCCGGGAACGGTGGAAGATTTTGCCGCCGGATCATCTCCAGCGAGTACTACGGCGCCGCCATTGGGCGACGATCCGATGAGATTTCCGTGGCGCATCGCGTCGGTGGCTCGATCTACTCCGGGGCTTTTGCCGTACCAGACTCCGGTTGCACCCTTGACCGTCTTGCCGCGCAATGAATCTATTAGCTGGGTGCCCATTACCGCCGTAGCGGCGAGTTCTTCGTTGAGCCCGGGTCGGAAAACAATCCGATTCGCCGAGGTTGTTTCGGCAGCCCGGAGAAGCTCAGTGTCAAGACCTCCGAGGGGAGAGCCCTGGTAGCCACTGACGAAGAGCGAGATATCGTTTCCTAGTCGCTGATCCTCACGACTTGAGTCGATGAGGGCTCTAACGATGCCTTGGATGCCGGATAAGGGGACGTTTCCTTCACGCAGAAGGTACTTGTCAGAGAGCGAGGAAAATCCCGCTTCCTTAGCTTCGCTCATAAGATCTCCGCGTTCGGCGATGTCTTTTGACTTCGCTGGGCCGTCTTTGGTTTTGCAGGACCAACTCTATCTGGCACCTCTCTCGTTATTTTGATTCTATGCCGTCGCTTGTCGCTGCCGTTGTCAATGCCCTGTGGATTTCGGGGTTGCGCCCTGTTGATATCTAGCGCTACCAAGCCCCGCGGCGCTAATAAGTTGCGCGATAGCCAGGCCAGATCAGGTAAATGCTGGATCTATCTATCATGGCGCGCAAAATTAGCGAGCAAAAGTCGTCCTTATGCACGGCCTTGACTTAGCTCATCCCCACCACCGGCTTATTGAGCGTCATCGCCCCGGTGGACCCGTAGAACCCGGCATCACCGAAGGCGAAGATCCCCCCGTCAGACGCCACCAGCCAGTACCCCTT
>JAJYGZ010000352.1 GCA_021790495.1 Actinomycetes bacterium | reverse complement strand
CTCCTACGGCGACTACTTGGAGCAGCTCACCTACCTGCTCTTCCTGAAGATGGCCGACGAACAGACCCGTCCACCCTTCAGCCGGGAAGCGGTCGTCCCCTACGGCCTCGACTGGCAGTCTCTCAAGGACAGAAGCGGAGACGAACTCGAAGCGCACTACATCCGCATCCTAAACGAGTTGGGCAGGCAACCGGGGATGCTCGGTGTCATCTTCCGCAAAGCGCAGAACCGCATCCAGGACCCGGCGAAGCTCCGGCGCCTCGTCGTCGAGCTCATCGACCAGGAGTCGTGGATGACGCTGAAAGCCGACGTCAAGGGCGACGCGTACGAGGGGCTCCTACAGAAGAACGCCGAGGATACCAAGTCCGGTGCTGGCCAGTACTTCACTCCCCGCCCGCTCATCCACGCAATCGTCGAGGTGATGGCTCCGGTGGCGGGAATGAGGATCTGCGATCCGGCGTGCGGGACCGGTGGGTTCCTATTGGCCGCCCACGACTACATCGCCCAGCACAACCCCTACCTCAATCCCGATGAACGCAAGGAGCTGCGCTTCGAGGCGCTCCACGGGTGGGAGATCGTTGATAACACCGCCCGCCTGTGCGCGATGAACCTCCTTCTACACGGGATCGCGGCCGCCGATGCCGAGAGCCCCATCAGAGTAGATGACGCCATGAAGTCCGACCCTGGTGCACGCTACGACATGGTGCTAACTAATCCACCTTTTGGGAAAAAGTCCTCGGTAACCTTGGTTGGTGCCGACGGCGAATCCCGCAAGCAAGATCTGACCATCCTTCGGGATGACTTTTGGGCGACGACATCCAATAAGCAGCTCAACTTCCTTCAGCACGTACGGACGCTCACCAAAGTCGGTGGATCGGTAGCAATTGTCGTTCCCGATAATGTCCTTTTCGAGGGAGGCGCAGGTGAGACGATCCGGCGCAAGCTCCTCCATGAGTGCGACGTTCATACGCTGCTGCGGTTGCCGACCGGCGTGTTCTACGCCCAGGGGGTGAAGGCGAATGTCCTGTTCTTTGACCGTAAGGCTGCCTCGGAAACGCCGTGGACGAAGGAGTTGTGGATCTACGATCTGCGAACCAATCAGCACTTCACCCTGAAGGAGGATCCGTTGGGCTACGAGGACCTGGGGGACTTCATCAAGTGCTTTTCCGCTGGTGACCGGCCGAAGCGGGTCGAGTCCGATCGGTTCCACTGCTTTTCTATTGATGAACTCCTGGCACGAGACAAAGCAAGTCTGGATATCTTCTGGTTGAGGGACGAGTCACTGGAGGATGCCGACAACCTGCCAGCACCAGAGGTGATCGCCGCGGAAATCGTGGAGGACCTGGAGGCGGCGTTGGCGGAGTTTGCAGAAATCGCGGCGAACCTCGGGGCGCGGGAAGCGTGAAACCGCTGAGCCAGTCCCCTATTGCAATCACACAATTTAGGCTTGAAGAGGCTCTCCGGGGACGCCAACGAGCAGATGACGAAGCGAGAGTAGGACTTCACACGAATGAGAGGGAAGGCGGGTAGACAGCTATGTTAAGCAAAGACCCAGCCACGTTGAGCCCTCGTGAGTTGTTTGACGGACGTTACAGGGTCGAGCGGCTACTGGGGACAGGAGATCGCAAGGTAACCTACCTGGCAATCGACGAAAAACATGATCGTCAAGTAGCGCTGAGTGTTGTACGGCCAAATGCGCTTCCGCAAGATCCGGATGGCACAGAGCGGGAAGCAAAGGTGCTTGGGCGGATCGGCAGCCACGACAACATCGTTTCGCTGTACGAATCCGAGATCGAGTCAATTCCCCAGTACATCGTGTTTGAGTATCTTGCAGGGGGGACCCTCGCCACCTTCCTGCGCCAGTCGTGTCCGCTCCCAGCGGAGACAATTTACCGCCTTGCACGCCAGGTATGTCGTGGATTGGCCCACCTACACGATAAGGGTGTTATTCACCGTGACCTTTCGCCTGCAAATATCTGGCTAGACGAGCGCGGGACTGCCCATCTGGGCGATTTCGATTCTGCCATCAGGCTCGGGGATAGCGACCAGCGGTGCCCCATAACCACGAATACCTTCGCCGCCCCAGAGGAGAAGAGCGGTGAAGCCTTAGATGTTCGCTCCGACTTGTTTTCCCTCGGCGGGCTCCTCTATGTACTGGCTATGGGCGGTGACCGACTTGGAGATGTCCGAGGGCTTCGGAGCCAGCGCACCGATCTACCGTCATCTTTCTCTGACCTCGTTGAAGCGCTCGTGGCCTGGTCACCAACGGACCGCCCAGCCGATGCTAATGCAGTCTTGACGTGGCTTGAGCAGATTCGTAACGCTTCCAATCTCGGAAGCCTTCTCAAACAAGAGGAAAGCAATCACCTCGAGTTCAAAGCATCGCTCCTTCACCTGCACAGTCCTTTGCCAGAGGCGCTGAAGAAGAGGGTGGATAATGATACCTTGACGGTCGAGCAGGCACAAGGCGAAGCAAGGGGTGGAGTGAAGCGTGCCGCGGCCAAGACGATCTGCGCTTTCCTAAACAGCGAAGGTGGCACGCTCGTCATTGGAGTTACCGACGCTCGAGACGTTGTCGGCATCGAACCGGATTTTGCTTACTTGGGCGCGCGTCAGGATGCCGACGGGTGGCTCAACGAGTTCCAAATGTTAGTTAAAAGCACGTTGGGACCGGACACTTGGAGCTGCATCCGCGTTTCGCTTACACAGCATGAAGGTGCCACTGTCGCGCTCGTAGATTGTCCTCGGCGAGCCATCGACACATGGTTGACAATGGAGAAAAAGCAAGAGTTCTTTATCCGAGCTGCCAATGGAACCGAAGCGTTAGAGGGACCGCGCCTCGTCAAGTATGTACGCGAGCACTGGATGTCATGATCAGCGATCGGCGAGTAAGAGGGGGATTGAAGGCCAAGCTCGGGCGCAACTTCCATCTGCTCATGGCATTGGCCACCTACGAGCGCATTCCCTTTGATGGCAAAGAGTTGTCACAGGTTGGAGGTACTCTTTCCTGATGGCCGTATCTACGAGGGTTGAAGTAAAACCGGAGTTGCTGGCTTGGGCACGCGAGCGCTCTGGCCTCGACCCTAGCTACCTAGAACATCGTTTCCCGATGTTGAACGACTGGAAACAAGGAAACCGTCAACCTACTCTCAAGCAATTGGAGGACTTTGCTCGCGCTACCCACACCCCTATCGGTTTCATGTTTCTATCAGAGCCACCCGAAGAGCGCTTGCCGATTCCCGACTACCGCACGGTCGGTGATTTAGGTATTATCCGCCCCAGCCCAAACCTTTTGGACACTATCTTCCAATGCCAACAACGTCAGGAGTGGTACAAAGAGTTCGCACAAGTTACGCGCGAAGATGCTGTCAGCCTAATTGGATCGCTAACGATGTCGATGCGCGTCAATGAAGCAGCTGACATAATAAGAGAGGCGCTTGGGTTCTCCATTAGTGAACGTGGTTCAACATGGACTGAAGCACTTCGAATCCTCATCGATCAAGCCGAGAAACTCGGGGTGCTAGTCATGGTTAGCGGAGTGGTAGGGAGTAATAACTATCGCAAGCTGGATCCTCGGGAGTTTCGTGGCTTTGCCCTCGTTGATCAACTTGCCCCACTAGTGTTCATAAACGGTGCGGACACGAAGGCGGCTCAGATCTTTACCTTAACGCATGAACTTGTCCATCTCTTCCTGGGTGAAACAGCTCTTGATGACGTCGACCTTGCCTCAGCTCCCACGATCCCCACTGAACGCTGGTGCAATCAAGTAGCGGCCGAACTTCTCGTCCCGAAGGCGTTATTGGACACCGATTTCGACGGAGAAACCCAACCCACAGAAGAACTCGAGCGCCTTGCAAGGAAATTCAAGGTGAGCACCCTCGTCCTTCTTCGTCGTGTCCATGACATCGGTCGCCTGGATTGGGATAGCTACAAGCAGGCTTATCGAGATGAGCTAGCGCGGATCCTGCAGATATTGGGCGAGCGACCATCAGGACGTGGAAACTTCTTCAATACTCAGCCTGCCCGGGTGAGTAAGCGCTTCGCCCGAGCCGTCATCACGAGTACTTTAGAGGGTCAGACCCTTCATCGCGATGCGTTTCAAATGTTGGGCTTCAAGAAACTTTCTACTTTCGAGGAGTTAGTTAGTCGGCTTGGTGCTGGCTAATGGCGTATCTACTTGACACGAACGTCTTTATCGACGCTAAAAATCGCTATTACGGATTCGATTTCTGTCCAGCTTTTTGGGAATGGATCGATCAAGCTCACGTCGACGGAATAGTGTTTAGTATCGACAAAGTAGCGAGTGAGCTAAATATCATAGATGACGAACTCTCCACCTGGGCCAACCAACACACTAATGAGTTTTTTCTAGAGGCTGATGCCGCATTGATTCCGAGCCTTCGGATCACCAGCAACTGGGCAAACGGTGCAGGCTATGAGCCTGCGGCAGTCGCTACTTTCCTCCAAGACGTCGATTATTACCTTGTAGCGCGTGCTCACGCACTTGGTTATGTAGTGGTCACCCACGAAGTAGTCTCGACCTCCAAGAAGAAGATAAAGATTCCCGACGCTTGCCTTGGCATCGGCGTGAGATATCTAACACCGTTTGAAATGCTTCGGATCGAAAGAGCTAGATTTGTCATCTCATCGTGAGATCCTCCGACGGATTACGGAATAGTGATGTCGCACCCTTCTGTTACCCTTCAAACATGAAACACTTTTTGAAGTTCGTTATGCGGCTGGTACTTATTGTGGCTTTAGGCATGCTCTTTCTCGTCCAAACCTTAGCCTCGCCTGTCTTTGGCGGCTCAT
>JAJYGZ010000204.1 GCA_021790495.1 Actinomycetes bacterium | reverse complement strand
GTCAGGCGCCGAATATGAAACGACGTTGTCTGGAAATGCCCCGGGAACATAGGCGGCCCAGTCGGCCTTGTTCGCCTTGAGCAGGTTCATCCACAGGATGACGTCTCGCGACGACACCGGCTCGCCGTTGGACCACTTGTAGTTCTTCAAAGTGATGGTGACGGTTTTGTTGTTATTCGAAAAGACAGGGGGATCTGCAAGGCTCAATGGGTAGTTGATCTGGGCGTTGGTCCCTACGCCAAAAAAGTACAGCGGTCGGTACATCAACTCTTGGAATTGGGAGAGATTGGCGACGCTAAAGTAGGCGCCGCTAGCAAGGGGGAAGATGTAATTGGGAGTAGCGTTTGGCGCTTCGGCGAAGTTGACGACGCCGCCCGACACCTTGGTCGTGCCGCTGGGAGCGGTCGTGGTACTGGATGAACTCGATGATCCGCAAGCCGCTAGCAATGTGGCGGTCGCGGCCGTCGAAGCTAATGCTGCTACGATGCGACGGATTCTTTTCGACGTCATATTTCCTTGGAACCTCCTGAGAATCGTGGGTGATAACGTAAAGCTACTCGGGTAATTACCCACCAAGTAGTGCAGTTTTGCAACTTTGTTCTTGGTCCTAACCATAGTTTGCTTTCCATCACTCGTCGTGACCGTTATGCAGGATTGGATATCGGCTACAAAATAGCAGCTAGAAGTTGGAATTTTGACCGGCAGCGTAGCGCTAGCAACCCCGGAATCTCGCCAAAAGAATTTCGTAACGACTGAATCCGTTGACAAGTGCGCAAGTGCGAGATCAATTGGCGGCAGGAGGTTTGGAGTATACAGGGTAAACATGTCATTACAATGACTGTGGAATCCGCAATATGGCGAGTTTGTAAATTAAAATAGGACCTTGATGGACCGAGTTGAGATCGTAAATCGCCAAATGACGCTCTTGGGCAACGGAATTCGTCTTGCTCTAAAGGCGGTACTTCTCTGGTGTCGCAGATCGGAATCGATGTCGAGCGCGCCTCGCCGGATCTGCCAAAAAGTCTGGCGATAACGACCGCTGAGATCGGTCTGCAAATCGTCGAAGTTCACCAGCCAGTTTGCTCCAAGAGCTCAAGAGGCGTCAAGTACGTTGTGTCCGGATATTGCGCAGCTGAAACTCGGCAACGAAGCTCGGTAATTCGATCCATACGCGCCCCAAGCGAACGTGATGTCGTGGTTGTCAGGTGCTTGCGAGGGAATTTCCAACCGATGGGGTGGTGATGGCTGCCCCAGGCAGTCGATCGCTTTGGAGTCTCTTGAGTCCTAGAGGTTCGGTTGGGGAGTGAGGCGCAGATACGGCTTGAGCTTCGTGAACCCTTTGGGAAATCGTTGCGCTGCTTCTTCATCTGAAAGGGAAGGGGAGATGACTACGTCGTCACCATCTTTCCAGTTCACCGGTGTCGACACCATGTATTGGTCGGTCAATTGTAGAGAGTCGATCACTCTCAGTATTTCGGCGAAATTCCGGCCAGTCGACGCCGGGTAGGTGATAGTCAGTCGCAATTTCTTGGCTGGATCGATAATAAACACACTTCGCACGGTAAAAGTATTGGACGCGTTTGGATGTATCATTCCAAAGAGCTTGGCAACGTAGGAATCCTGGTCCCCAATCATCGGGAAGTTAACCGCCTGGCCTTGGGTCTCCTCAATGTCCTTTTCCCATTCGAGGTGACTCGTCACCGGATCTACTGAAAGGCCGATCACCTTGGTATTGCGCTGGGCGAAGTCATCTTTGAGTCTTGCAACCTCAGCCAATTCTGTGGTGCAGACAGGAGTGAAGTCCTTGGGGTGGGAAAAGAGAATTGCCCAGCTGTCGCCTATCCATTCGTGGAAATTGATTTGACCCTCGGTGGTGGGTGCGTCGAAGTTCGGGACCACATCACCTAGCTGCAAAACCATGCTATCTCCTCAGACCTTCTCGTAAATGAGCCATTCTTAGGCTATCAAATATCGAACTCTTATGTTCTTTGGGCCATCCGAACTTTTAAGCGCGCCGAGTTGCCCCAATCAGAGTTGTCGAATCGGCGATGCGTCCGACCCCTAGATTAGAATGGAATCGTCACCTTAGCGCTCGGAGACTATAACTTTGGGGAGCAGTCCGGTCGATCATTTCCATGAGCATCGTATCGAGAGTCGTGATCCGTTGTTTCGGGCGGGACCCTTCTATCTTTCGTTGGCTTTAAATGTCGGCCTGTTGCTGCTTACACTCGTCTTGGGCCTTGTGACGGGATCGCTCACCTTAATAAGTAATGCTTTTCATTTACTTTCAGACCTTGCGTCGTTGCTAATAGGGGTTGTCGCTTCCTGGGCCGCTTCGAAGCCCGCGTCGGGTCGCCATAGCTACGGGCTGGAGCGTGCAGAAGTCCTCGGGGCTTTGGCTACCACCTTGTTGCTGATCGGGGCTTCGCTAGTCCTGGGATATGCCGCCATCCACCAAATCGTCACTTCATCGGGTCATCCTGCCGGATACGGTGCCGACCTTTCTTTGGTCGGGCTCTTTGGAATCGCTGTCAATGTTGCCTCAATGATCGCTTTTGCCAAAGGAGACACGCGTTCCGCACTCGTCAGGGCGAACGTAATCCACTTTGCCTCCGACGGCCTTGGATGGGTGCTGGCGATCGCCGCTGGCGTCGCAATTGCGCGCTATGGGTTTACCGTCGCGGATCCGATCGCGAGCTTGGTAATATCGGCGCTTGTCATCGTGACCTCGGCGAGAGTTCTCTCCGAGGTGGTGAACGTCCTCCTCGACGCGGCGCCTCTAAAGGTCGATCTGGATGAGATAAAGGCGCTGCTTTTGGCATCGAGTGCCGTTGAGGACGTGCATCATCTTCATGTCTGGAACCTAAGTTCCACCTCGATCGCGCTGTCGGCTCATTTGGTCATGCGGGATAACGTGACTTTGCACCAGGCTCAAGAACACTCGTTGGAGCTCAAGAGGCGCCTGGAAGAGGACTTCGCGATTAAGCATGCAACGCTAGAAGTCGAATGCCACCTTTGCGAGAGCCCTACCCATTCCCTCGAAACCTGACGTGACAATTGTCGTTGTGCTCGGGCGAGACCGCTAGCGTCCCGCGAGGCGACCCTTCGGCGAGATTCCATTGATAATGAGGTCGGCTAGTTCGTCTACGGTGTGGTCGTCGAATTCGCGTCTAAGGACGAGGAGCTGGAGAAGAATTCTTCCCAAGACCAGTTCCGAAACGCGTTCCGGGTCTACTCCGGCGCGAGTTTGTCCTCGCTCTCGATATGTCTCCAGTATCTCGACGATCGGTCCGTGGCGCTGCCCCACCCATAGTGTTAAGATCATCTCAGCTAAGGCTGGATCGCCTTGTGACTCGCCGACGATTCGCGCAAAGGTCTTTCCCCCAGTGCCAGAGAAGAATTCAGCAAAGTTGTACACCAGCTGGCGGACGTCCTTTTCTAGGTCGCCGCTGATCGCGTCCAAGTGAAGTATGGCAATTTGGCTGTTGATTGCCTCGGCCACGAGATCCTTTTTGTTTCGCCAATGCCGATAGATCGTGGATTTGCCAACGGATGCGTCGCGCGCGATTGCTTCGATGGTGAGATCCGCGAAACCATCCCTTGCGCAATTGGCGAGCGTCGAGTGGATTATTCTGAAATGCGCGTCAACGCTCCTCGGACGTCCGCGTTGCTTGCGCACAAGTGGCGCTGGAGCCATACCCGGTTTCTCATCTGTGGCCGAAAGAGTCATTGGTAATCATTCTTTTGTCGACGTAGCTACGAGCAACGACTTCAGCGTTAAGGTAAAGGTTCGCTCGAACCTACCCTCTCGGACTTAGATCGCCGATGGGAAACGCTCCCATGTAAAAGGGTAATTTGGCGCCCGTGATCAGAGTTATTATTTGTGATCTTTTACTGTTTGATAACTATTTTGTGCGAGTTTTCCCAAAATTGTTACTTATCACAGCTCTTCGTCCGGGCTAACGAATCTTGCGCCTACGGCTTCCAAAGGCCAGCGAAGATAGCGCCAAGCGGGCAAAGATCACCGCTAACGATGTGAGGAGCAACAGTACTGCGGCGATGCGACGCGGCGCAGTGTCGGCCCGGAAAAGAAATCCAGCGGCGATGATGATCCACAAACCGAAAAAGTATAAATCCGGCCCGAAGCGGACTCTGAGCATCGAGCGAAGGCGAGTGATTTCTGATTCGAGCAATTTTCGATCTATGTCGCGCTGTAGCCTCTCGCCGCAGCCGTCACCGGGGCTCTCGCATTCGACGCGACCGCACCCTCCGACGTTTTCGCAATTCGAAGAAGATGACCATTGTGTCTTCTCCTTGTTCCAGGAAAGCATCGCGGCGACCGCCAGAACAACGGTCAAAGCGGTGGCGATGGCGACGATGCCGTCCAAACCAAGGCTCAACAAATTTGCCAGACCAAGAAGCAATACCGAATAGAGCCATCCAGCAGCGGCGACGACCGCCCAACGCTTGCGCCGCATAAAGCTAGTGCGCAGGTTGGTTCTCCTTGGGCCAATCGAGATTTTGGTAGCTTGGGGGACTTTCGCCATAACTACACCAAACGCTAATAGATGGTACCTCGAACAGCATCGCCCTCTTCGTGGATACCGCCTCTGTCTCACGGTCGCTTTTAGGAGTCTCGCGACAACTGCGTTTCGTGTGGCTAGTCCCGGAGCAAAGTAGTGCCAATAAGTCCAGGTCATACCCGTCTAACGGTACGAGAGTTCGATTACCCAATGTAAGCAAACGCGATTCGAACCAGCGTCGCTTCAGCGAAGTCGCCCGCCGCTTCGCGCCTATCGGCCACCTTGTAGCCGAGCTTTTTGGAT